>JAYGEB010000080.1:0-3433 GCA_046582595.1 Alphaproteobacteria bacterium
AACGCATTCTCGATGCAAGCCGGCCCACCTCGCCCTCCGCATGGCAGCCGATCACTGTTATCGCGCGGGCGGACCTCATCCCTTCACATGCGGCGCTTCGTAGTGCGAGCGTTTGTCATGGCGGAACGGATTGCGCGGGTAGGTGCCAAGAATTTGCATCCGCGTGCAGAAAAACTGCGCTTCCTCCAGGGCCCAGGCCACGCGCTGGTCCTCCGGGTGGCCCTCGAAATCGGCATAGAACTGCGCCTGCTCGAAGCTGCCCGGCTCGATATAGCTTTCCAATTTGGTGATATTGATATTCGCCGTGGCGAAGCCGCCCAGGGTTTTGTAGAGCGAGGCCGGCACGCTGCGGACCTGAAAGACGATGGTGGTCATCGCATCGCCGTCCTTGGGATGCGGCGTGATCCGCTCCCGCGCCAGGATGATGAAACGGGTGACGTTGTTGCCAATGTCCTGGATATCCCGGCGCAGAATTTGCAGATCATAAATTTCCGCCGCCAAGGGGGAACCGATGGCGGCCAGCGTCGGGTCGCCCTTTTCCGCCACCATTTCGCAGGCGCCGGCGGTATCGGCATGCACGACGGGTTCGATGCCCAGTTCACGGATCAGCTTGCGGCATTGAGGCAGGGCGTGAATGTGGCTGTGGACTTCGCGAATATCCTCCAATTTGGCGCCGTGAGGCGCCATCAGTTGATGGTCCACCGCCTGAAAATGCTCGCCCACGATATACTGCTCCGAGGTCGGGATCAGGTGATGGATATCCGCCACCCGCCCGGCCAGGGAATTTTCGATGGGGATCATGGCGCGTCCCGCCTTGCCCTGGCTCACGGCGGCGAAGGCGTCCTCGAACGTGCGGCACGGCAGCGGATTGTAATCCGGCAAACCCTCCAGGCAGGCCAGATGGGAATAGGCGCCGAACTGGCCTTGAAAGGCCACGTCCATGCGCGGATCGCCGCCGGTCCTTGAAGCTGCGTCGTCGGCCATGAGGGTTCGCCCATAAATAATTGAACTGGTTACGTTTTCGGGGCCAGGGCGCGGCGCGCCCGGTCCAGATCGGCGGGAGTATCGACACCGAAGGGGACCCTGTCAACGAGGCCCACCTGGATCACCATGCCGGCCTCCAGGGCGCGCAACTGCTCCAACCCCTCGCGCCGTTCCAAATGGCCGGGCGGGAGGGCGACAAAGCGCGCCAAGGCCCGGCGGCGGTACCCATAGATACCGATGTGGTGATACAGCGGACCCTCGCCCGATGGCGCCGGCACACGGGTGAAATACAGGCCCCGGCCCTGGCGCGCGCCGGGGGCCAGGGAGATCACGGCCTTGACCACGCTGGGTTCCCGGCGCTCGTAAGCTTCGGTAATTTCGGCCGCCAGGGTGGAGATATCGACCAATTCGTCGTCCAGCAGGTCCAAGGTCAAGCGGATCTGGCCCGGTTCGATGGTTGGCAAATCACCCTGCAGGTTAATGATGATGTCATGCGCCGCGCCGGGATCGAACCGCCGCACGGCCTCCCAAACCCGGTCCGAGCCCGATGGATGGTCCGGATCGGTCAACACCGCCCGGCCGCCCGCCGCCGCCACGGCATCGACAATTTCCTGCTCGCCCGCCGCCACCAGAACTGGTCCGATGTCGGCTTCCCGGGCCCGGCGCCAGACATGCACGATCATCGCCTCGCCATGGATTTCAGCCAGCGGTTTGTCCGGCAGGCGGACCGAGGCCAGGCGCGCCGGGATCACGACAAGTGCTTGTTTGGACATGGCGGCTCTTTCCGGTCCCAAAGCTGGCCAATAAGTTGCCGCGATGTTATACGGGGTGCCGTCCAACTGGGAAAGCCGTTCCACGCCGCCACGGGCTCTATTGGGGTTGTTGTCATGACGATGTTTGAAATTAACAAGATCATGGGTGCCGTTCTGGGATCGGTGTTGTTGCTCATGGTGGTCAACGAAATCGCCAATTTCCTGGTTCATGCCACCATCCCGGCACGGATCGCCATCGCCATTGAAGGCATGGAGAAAGAGGCCGCGGCGGACAAGTCCGAGGCCAAGGCGGCCGAGATGCCCAGCCTGGCGGCGCTGTTGGCGGGGGCGGACGCGGCCAAGGGCGCCAAGGCGGCGAAAAAATGCACGGCCTGCCACAGTTTTGACAAAGGCGGCAAGCACAAGGTCGGGCCGCTGCTGTACGGCGTCGTGGGCCGGAGCAAGGGCGGCGGCACCAAATTCAATTACTCGGCCGCCATGAAGGACAAGGGCGGGGCGTGGAGTTACGCGGATTTGGACGCCTTCCTGGCCGATCCCAAGGGGTTTCTGCCGGGTACCAAGATGTCTTTCAGGGGCATCAAGAAACCTGGCGACCGGGCCAATCTGCTTGCCTATATGCGGCAACGCCACGACCAGCCGCCCGCGTTCCCCGCCGAATAAACCGGCCGGGCAATCAGAAATGGACGATGCCAGCCGCCACCTGGCGCTGGCCCATCGCCTGGCGGACGCCGCCCGGGCGATCATCGGGCCCTATTTCCGCGCTGATCTGGAGATCGAAAGCAAAGCCGACGACAGCCCCGTGACCATCGCCGACCGCGAGGCGGAGCGCGCCATGCGCGCCATTATCGAGGCGGAGTGCCCCGACCACGGCATCCGGGGCGAGGAATTTCCCGAAAAGACGGGCGCGGGGCAATGGCATTGGTATCTGGACCCGATCGACGGCACCAAGCTGTTTATCAGTGGCATACCCCTGTTTGGCACCCTGATCGGCCTGGCCCACGACGGCAAACCCGTGCTGGGCATCATGGACCAAGCCATCAACAGCGAACGCTGGTGCGGCGCCATGGACGGCACGGCGAACCTGAACGGCGACGCCATTAAGACCTCGGACAACGAAGACCTGGCCAAGGCCCGGCTGTTCACCACCTCCCTAAGTTATTACCACGCCGATCAAGCCAAGGCCTTCGCACGCCTGTCCGCCGCTACCGCGCTGACCCGCATGGGCACGGACTGTTATGCTTTTGCCATGCTGGCCATGGGCTTTGTCGATCTGGTCACGGAAACCAATCTCAACGAATGGGATATCGCCGCCCTGGTGCCGATCATCGAGAACGCCGGCGGCGTGGTCACCGACTGGGACGGCAAACCGCTGCGTTTCGACGGCCAGGTGGCCATTCCCGACGTCATTTCCGCCGCCAACCCGGCGATACATGCAAAGGCCCTAGCGGTGTTGCGGGGCTAATGGATGCCCGGATCAGGGTCCGGGCATGACATCCTTTGTTGATCCTTTACCGCTGTTCGTCATCGCCGGGCGTGGCCCACTGCTGTCCGGTTTAATTTTATAGACAATGCGCATGACATTGATTCTACTCGTTATCAGACGTTTTGCCGCGTTTGAGACACGAAATGGAGATCAATGCCATGCGCCATCAGAATAGGATATTTCACTGTTTGCT
>JAYGEB010000082.1:0-6546 GCA_046582595.1 Alphaproteobacteria bacterium
TCCCAACGGCGATTTTGATTATGTGTCCAATCCGGAATTTTTAAGAGAAGGTGCGGCGGTGAAAGATTCGGGCGCGATGGCGTTGACGGTGATGTTGTCGGCGGCCAGTTCCATGGCCAGGCCCCTGACAAAGCCCTCCAGTCCCGCTTTCGAGGCATTCACATGCGCCCTGCCCGGCGTGCCCGCGTGGTTCGATATGCCGCTCATGCCGATAAAGGCGCCGCCACCGCAGGCCTTCATATGGGGCACGGCGTATCGCGCCAGCAGAAAGGCGCCATCGAGGGCGACGGAGAGTATTTCCCGCCATTCCGCGAAACTCATCTCCGTGAACGGGGTTTGCCGGCGCAGGCCGGCGTTGGAGACGACGATATCGATACCGCCCATTTCATCGGCCAAACGGGCAACCATCTCCGCGACCGCGCCTTCATCGGATACATCCGCCAGATGGGCGATGGCGCGGCCGCCCGCATCGTTGATTTCCGCCGCCACCGCTTCAAGGGCTTCGAGATTGCTTCGGCCATTGATCATGACCGTGGCGCCATCTTCGGCCAGGCCATGGGCGATGGCGCGGCCGATGTTCTGCCCCGCGCCACTTACCATGGCGATTTTGCCAGCCAGCGGCTTGGCCCGTTCATCCGTCATCGTGTTTGGCCCGTGTATCCGTTGCGTTCAAGCCAACATACAACCAAATTTGGCGGACTTCATGTATACTCGGTGGAGGCCAACGCTCATTTCCTCGATCAGGACTTTGAATATGCTGAGCCGCGAAGAGAACGAATACCTGACCCAGACCGGACCCGGCACGCCCATGGGGACATTCATGCGGCGGTTCTGGATCCCCTTCATGCTGTCCAAGGAAATTTCCGAACCGGACGGCCCGCCCCTGCGGGTACGTTTGCTGAGTGAGAAATTACTGACCTTTCGCGACAGCAACGGGCGGCTTGCCCTGGTCGATGAATTTTGTCCCCACCGCCGCGTCAGCCTGTTTTTCGGCCGCAACGAAGCCCGCAGCATCCGCTGTGTCTATCATGGCTGGAAATTCGATGCGGACGGCAATTGCCTGGATATGCCGGCCGAACCGGCGGACAGCACCTTCAAGGACAAGATCAAATTGAAGAGCTATCCGGTGCGCGAAAAGGCCGGCGTCGTATGGGCCTATATGGGCCCGGCGGAATTGCAGGGTGGATTGCCGGAATTGGAATGGATGGATGTGCCACCCGATCACCGCTATCTGTCCCGCTGGTATCAGGAAAGCAAATACGCCCAGGCGGTGGAGGGCGAGATCGATTCCGCCCATGTCAGCTTCCTGCACGCCAAGCTGGACAATGACGCGGCCAACAAGGCGGCCCTGACCGGCGCCTTCTTCGCCGAGGACACGGCCCCGAAGTGGAAGGTTACCGAGAGCGATTTCGGCATGACCCTGGGCGCGAGGCGGCGGGTGGATGGCGGCCGCTATTATTGGCGCATGAACCAATGGCTCTATCCATTCCACACCATGATCGCGCCGGTTCCGGGCCTATCGCGCACCGTGCGCACCTGGGTTCCCGCCGACGACGGCCATTGCAACATTATCTGCATCACCTATCGCAACGACGGGCCGGTGAGCGAGCAGGAATTGCACGACTGGAGCACGGGCGCGGCCGCCCATGCGGCATTGATACCAGGCACCCTGACCCCGGACGCCAACAGCTCCAATGACTACAACATCGACCGGGACTTGCAGCGCAGCGGTTCCTTCACAGGCATCACGGGCGTCCGCGCCCAGGATGCGGCGATGACGGAAAGCGCGGGCCCGATCATCGACCGCACTTTGGAGCATCTCGGCACCTCCGACGCCGCGATCATAAAGATGCGCCGGCTGTTGATCGATGCCGCCCGTGCCCTGGAAAAGGGCGTGGAGCCGGCGGGCGCGCGGAACGGCGCCCTCTACCGCGTGCGCTCTCATTCGGTGATAATCGACGAGGACGATGATTTCGATGACCGGCCGGATATTCTGGCCGGCATGCGCATGACCGCGCCATTGGACACCGTCCGCGAAACAGCGGATGCCTGAAAGAACGCTGAAAGGATTTGTAAGGGAGTTTTGACAACAATATTTTGGGAGACGGAAAATGAAACTGCATGTGATTAAGCCCAGCGTGAACAATATGTGCGTGCTGGTTCTGGTCCGTGCCGCCGGTCTGGATGTCGAGGAAGTGGATGCCTACGGGCAAACCCGCACGGATGAGTTTCTGAGAATTTGCCCGGCCCATCTGACACCATTGCTGGAGGCCGATGGACTGCCAAATGGTGTCTTATGGGAAAGTTGCGCGATCATGCAATATCTGTGCACGGCCAATGGCCTGAGCCAATATTATCCCGATGCCGCCGGCGAACGCGCCAAGACCGACAGCGCCATGCAGTATCTGGTCGGCACGCTATATCCGTTGGTGGCGCGGGCGACCTATCCGGCCTTGGGCTTCACCCTGTATCCCGGCGAGGTTGGCGCCAGCGAAGCCAGCGACGGCGAAAAGGCAACGGCCCAACAGGCGGCCCAAGATGCCCTGGTCGAGCCGATGGGCGTCTTCAAGTCATATTTCATGGGCGGCGGCGATTTCATCGGCGGTTCCGCGCCGTCCATCGCCGACATGCGGTTGGCCAGCACATTGGAATTTCTGAACGCCATCGATGGCGCCGCGCCGGATTGGATGCCAGCTTATATCGCGGCAATGGAAACGGCGCTTGGCACGGCCTACACCGAACCCGCCGCCGATGTTCGGGGCTATCTCGACTACGTCAAATCTAAGGCCGGGTGAGATATTTTTAGGCTTCGCCCCAGACGTCCCGCGCCACCTCGACGACCAGGTTCAGCTTGGCGATTTCTTCCGCCTGGCTCAGCTTGTTGCCATGATGAGTGCTGGAAAAGCCGCATTGCGGACTGATACATAGCTGGTCGAGGTCGATGTATTTTCCAGCCTCGTCAATGCGGCGCTTAAGTTCGTCCTTGCTTTCGAGGGTTGGCGTCTTCGAGGTGATCAGGCCCAACACGACCTTGCGTCCCTTTGGCACGAAACGCAGCGGCGCGAAGTCGCCGGCGCGGTCGCTGTCGTATTCCATGAAAAAACCATCCACATCGGTTTCGGCCAGCAGCCGCTCGGCGATCGCTTCATAGCCGCCTTGCGAAATCCACTCGCTGCGGAAGTTACCGCGGCACATATGCGTGGTCACGAACATATCGTCGGGGCGGCCGGCGACGGCGGCGTTGTTGGCCTTGATATAGCGTGCAAGCAAACGGTCCGGCTCCTCGCCCTGGCCCCGAATGGCTTCACGCACGCTTAGATCGCAGAGATTGGCGGAATTCACGTCGTCGAGTTGCAGGTAACGGCACCCCATCGAGGCAAAATCCCGCATGGCGTCGTTATAGGCTTGGCCCAGGTCATCCCAGAACACGTCCAGATCGGGATAAACCTCCGCACTGATGACCTTGCGGCCCGACCGGTGGCGAAACATGCTGGGCGAGGGAATTGTGATCTTCGCGGTTTGCTTTGTCGCGTCATGCAAGAACCGAAAGGCGTCGCGCATAACCCCGGCTTCCGGATAGGCCACCTTGCCCACGATCATCGCGGCCCGCGCGACGAAATTCTCGCCGCCTGAAAACGCCGCCTTGAATTCGTCCGGGCTCGGTTCCACCCCGTCCAGAGCCCACATAAAATCCAGATGCCAAAAATCCCGGCGAAACTCGCCGTCCGTGACGCCCTTCAGGCCAACGCCCTCCTGCAACGCAACGACATCGCGGATCGCCGCGTCCTCGGACCGGCGCAGTTCGTCCGAGGTAACTTCACCATCGCGCCATTGTTGACGTTTCGCCGCCAGTTCCGCCGGCCGCAACAGACTGCCCACATGATCGGCGCGGAAGGTCGGCTTGGTGTTTCGGGTCATAATTTCAATCCTCTCCCATTCGCCGGTTGGCCTTGGCGCATTGCATCGCCCGCTTGTCGCATCGCCCGCCAAACCCGTTCGCTGGTGGCGGGCATATCCAACTCCGTCACGCCCAAGGGCGCCAAGGCATCCAGCACGGCATTCATCACCGCCGGAAGGGCGCCAACGGTGCCCGCCTCGCCCGCGCCCTTGGCGCCAAGCGGGTTCAGTTTGGTCGGCACCGGGTTGCTCTCGACCTGGATCGAACAGATCGTATCGGCCCGCGGCATCGTGTAATCCATGAAGGAGCCGCTCAATAGCTGGCCGCTGTCGGGGTCGTAGACCACCTGTTCCATCAATGCCTGGCCCACGCCTTGGGCAACGCCGCCATGGATTTGACCTTTCAGGCCCATGGGATTGATCACCGTTCCCACATCATCCACCACCGCATAGCGCACCAGATCGACCTGAGCGGTCTCCCGGTCGATCTCCACTTCACAGATATGAGCGCCATTTGGAAAGGTATCGGCCTCGGGCGAAAACGTGGACGTCTCGAACAGCCCGCCTTCGAGACCGGGGGGCAGTTTGGCATGCATGAAAGCCGACTTGGCGACCTCTTCAAGGCTCATGGCCCGGTCCGTGCCGGCCACGGTAAAGCGGCCTTCCGCAAAGTCTATGTCGCCGGCATCGGCTTCCATGAAATGGGCGGCGATTTTTTTGCCCTTGTCGATGATCTTGCCCGCCGCCTGCCACAGGGCGGAGCCGCCGATCACCGTTGAACGCGACCCGTTGGTGCCGATGCCGAAGGCGACCCGGTCGGTATCGCCGTCGATATATTGGATATCACTGGGGTCGGTGCCGAAACGTTCGGCCACGATCTGGCGAAAGATGGTTTCGTGCCCCTGGCCCTGGTTCTTGCTGCCCATCAGGATCGTGGCGCCGCCGCTGGGGTTGAAGCGGATTTCGGCGAATTCCAGGCCGGGCGAAGCGGCCCGTTCGATGGCGTTGGCAAAACCGAGCCCCAGCAATTTACCCCGCTGTCGGGCTTCCCTGCGCCGGCCGTCAAAACCTTGGTAGTCGCCCAAGTCCAATGCCCGGTCCATATTCACCTCGAACTGGCCGCAATCATATGTCCGGCCAAAGGCATTGCGGTAGGGCATGGCGCCGCCGGGTATGATGTTCTTCCGGCGCAACTCTAGACGATCGATGCCCTGTTCCCGGGCCGTATCGTCGAGCAATCTCTCAATGACATAAATCGCCTCCGGCCGCCCGGCGCCACGATAGGGCGCGGTGCCGTTGCTGTTGGACATGATGCAAGAGACATGGACATGCGCGGCGGGGATGTCATAGACGCCAACCAAGGTACTGACATTGGTGAAGGTCGCCAGCAGGTTGCGGTCGGAGGAGACATAGGCGCCAACGTTGGCCAAGGTCCGCACCCGCAGCCCCAGAATGCGGTTATCCGCGTCAAGCGCCAGTTCCGCCTCGGAAATATTATCGCGGGCGTGTTCATCGGCCAGGATCGCCTCCTGCCGCTCGCAGCTCCATTTTACTGGCCGGCCCAATTTTTTCGCCGCCCACAGCATCAGCCGGTGTTCCGGATACTGCCACCCCTTGGTACCGAAGCCACCGCCCACGTCACCGGCAATGACCCGGATCTGGTTTTCGGGAATCTTGAATATCTTGTTCGCCAGGGCATTGCGGACCCGGTGCGGATATTGCACATCGGCATGCAGGGTATAGCGGCCCTCACCCGGATCGTAGCTGCCAATAACCCCGCGCGGTTCCATGAAATGGGCATAGACGCGGCTGATCACATAGCGCCGGCCGACCACCCGCGCCGCCTTGGCGAAGGCGGCCTCGGTCGCCGCCTTGTCGCCGCTCTCGAAGACATTAGAAATGTTGTCGGGACATTCTTCCCAGACCGCCGTCTCGCCCGTGGCCGCTTGGGCGGTATCGGTGACGGAGGGCAATTCGTCGTAGTCGGCCGCGATCAACTCCGATGCATCCAGGGCCTGGTTCCGGGTTTCGGCGACCACCAAGGCGAAAGGTTCGCCGACAAAACGCACCCTACCCATGGCAAGACCAGGATGGGAACGGGCAAACATGGGGGAACCATCGGGCCGTTGGCGCTTGACGCTCGGCGTCATCGTACCGAGGCCGTCGGCAACGACATCCGCGCCGGTATAGACCGCCAGCACGCCCGGCGCGGCGCGGGCCGATGATGTATCGACCGCATTGAGCCGGGCATGTGCGTGCGGCGACCGCACCACCACGGCGTGGGCCTGACCGGATAGATTGATGTCGTTGATAAAGCGGCCTTCGCCGGACAGCAACCGGCGATCCTCGAACCGCTTGACCGGCTGGCCTATGCCAAACTTGTTCATGCCGCTTGCCGCCCCTCCCCAAGCAAGCCGGTATCATGGCCATCGCCACGCCCGCGCCGGCCGGCCTCCGGGCGCGCGGCCGCCCGATGATGCGGCGTTATGGTGGCGCCTACGATTTGTCCCATGTAACGACTCCTCTAATAAACAATCCGCAACTCTCTGGATTTCAATACAGCACGAACGCGAAGCCGCCTCTTTCACATGCTCAACACGGTCAAGTAACTCCGGGCTGGCAGGCACAGTACCCGACTCTTTTCATAAA
>JAYGEB010000088.1:0-7225 GCA_046582595.1 Alphaproteobacteria bacterium
GGCCACGGCCCGGAATTCTGGAAGACCGTGCCGCAAGCGCCGGCGGAGATCGTTTGATCCGCGCCGATCCGGTTATGATCCGTTAAAATCATCCACACTCGACCATAAAAGAGCGGACCTCGTCGAAGAACATGTCGAAACAGGAATGTCCTTCCAGCGCGACGTGGTTGTTGCCCGGCAGCTCGACGAACTGGGCGCCGGGGATCAGGCGGGCGGTCAGGCGGCCTTCGCTGACCGGAACCTGGTTGTCACCAGTAATATGGAGGACCAACGTCGGGACGCGAACCTGCCGTGCATGGTCGCTGTTGTCGATCAGGCTGTTCATATCGGAGAGCCGCATGACGTTCTCGGCAGAGCCGCTGATGCGTTGAAGTTCGTCGAAGCTGTTCTTGATTTCCCGCGGGGCGTCGGGCAGGAAGCTGGAGGTGAAGAAGTTGCGGTAGATCGGATTGGTCGAGCCCCAGCCTTCTCGGATCATCATCTGTGCGGCGTTGTGGAGGGAATCGCTCTCGGCGTCCCCACGCGCCCTGCGCCCTCGCGTGTAGCCGTTGAATAGGATCAGACACGACACCTTCTCGGGGTGCTTGACGGCATAGCGCACGGAAAAGGCCGCGCCCTGGCTGATGCCGAAGAGGGCGAAGCGCTCCAGGCCTGCCGCGGCAACCACGGCTTCCATGTCCTTGATCATTGCATCGGGCGAGATCTTCTCGATGTCCCAATCCGAGAGCCCGTTGCCGCGCTGGTCGAAGCGGACCAGGCGATTCTTTCGCGCGAACTCGGCCAGAAAAGGGCCCCAGATCGGGCTGGTCCATTCGTATTCAATATGGTTGAGGTAGTTCGGTGCCTTGAAGACCGGCGGCCCTTCGCCGACACTGGACCAGGCGATCTGAGTGCCATCGGCCGAGGCGGTGAACCGCACGCGCTGCATCAACCCCACTTCGGGTGTCTCGCGCTCGGGCGGGGCGTCGGGGGACCATTGCCAGACCTTGATCGGACGGGAGATGTTTTTGACCCTCTGGCCGCCCATATCGCGGAATGGCTCGTTAAGCCGGTCGAGCACGGTCTGGTGGACGATGTCCGAGATGCAGACGCCGCCGGGTTCGGCCAGCCCCTCGAGCCGCGCCGCGACGTTCACGCCATCGCCGAAGATGTCGTCATCGTCGAACACCACGTCGCCGAGATTGATTCCGACACGATACTGTATGCGGCGGTCGTCGTCCTGGTCAAACTCGCGCTTGGCCATGCCCGTCTGGATGTCGATGGCGCACCGCACCGCGTCCTGGGCGGAAGTGAACTCCGCAAGCATTCCGTCGCCGGTAGTCTTGACGATTCGGCCCCGGTAGCGGGTTATCTCGGGATCGATCAGTTCCTTGCGATGGGCCTTCTGGCGGACCAGCACAGCCTCTTCATCGGTCTCCATGAGACGCGAATACCCTACCATATCGGCGACCATGACCGCGGCCAGTCTTCGTTCCATGACGGCTCCTCTTACCAATAGTCTACTGCGGAATACACAGGCCGCCTAGATTAGATTGATCAGGGTGACACCACCGCCACTGACACATGGCCGCCAACGGCTTCGTGGCGGAAGACTACGGTCACGGCCATGACCTGAAGCTGGTGGATGGGGAGCATGACCTGTTCGGCGACGGCGGCGTGGTCTGCGTGCCCACTTACGGCCACACGCCGGGACACCAATCATTGCAGGTCCGATTGGCCGGCGGTGATGTATTGCTGACCGGCGATGCCTGTTATCTGCGCCAGACCCTGGAAAACCTGCATCTGCCCCGCTTCCTGCATGACTGCGGGGAGATGCTGGACAGCCTGCGCCGCATCCGCGCCCTGCAAACCGCCGGAGTGCGGATTTTCTGTGGCCACGGCCCGGAATTCTGGAAGACCGTGCCGCAAGCCCCGGCGGAGATTGTTTGATCCGTGCCTATCGGGTTAACGCGGACAATTATTATATTTTATGCAAACAATGCGCCATGGTTCCGTCGCCAGTGCGAGCGGTTTTGACCCGGAGCCGACTTCGTGGCCCTTCAGATCATCTTTGCTTGTAACTTTGCCGCGTTCACCGTGACCATGCCCTGACCGGTCGGCAGCTCAAGAATATGATGATCATGTTCCCGCCACCAACTGGTCAAGGCCTCGGCCAAGGCCAGTTGTTCCAGGCGGCCATAGTCATCCATTAAAACAATAGCGCCATTCGACAACCGGCCCGCCAGAACATCAAGCGCCGCAATTTCCGCCCGCGCCGCGTTCAAATCCAGATGCAGCATGGCGATTTTCGCCGGCGAGCGTTCCGCAAAAATATCGGGCACTACGCCCTTGACCACCTCGACATTGGGAAATCGGGCAAACCGTTGGCGAACCGCATCATAGGTTCCATCCCAGTCGTAGTCGATGTTCACACTCTCTCGTTCGTATTCGCTCGACCAATCTTCCGGCAG
This sequence comes from Alphaproteobacteria bacterium, assembly GCA_046582595.1. GTDB lineage: Bacteria > Pseudomonadota > Alphaproteobacteria. The sequence continues at coordinate 2,451 of JAYGEB010000088.1, forward strand.
GCCGGCGAAGGTATCATAGAGGTAAAAGCGGCGATCGATGCCGCCCCAGTCCAGGTAATTGGTCAGCATGGCCGAATACAGGCCCTTGTAAACGCCGCATTCGACAAAATCACCAGGCACATTCAAGGCTGCATGGCCGCACCAGGCCAAGGTGTGCAAACGCCAGAGTTTGGCCTCATCCTGTTTATCTCCCTCGCCCTTCGCGGCCGAAAAGGCCGTCATGAATTTTTCATCGTATAGAAAACTCATGATGCGATAGATCGCGGCAAGATTGTCGTTGAAGAAACAGGGAACCTTCAATTTATACAAAAATTCTTGCAATTCCAAAAAACGCTCGTGCATGAGGCGCTGATCAACATAATCCCTCGGTCCATAAAAATTCATTGTTTATCCGCCTTTGCGGAAAACCCACTCAAAATATAGGGGTCTGTCTCGATATTGGCGGATTCAATATTGTTGCGGACATGTTGAGCTACATCATGACAAGTCATCGTATCGACCTTAAGAAACAAGTTTCAATGCCAATATTTGGTGAAAATCGGCACATACCTTGAGTTATATCCGATAATCAATCCGATCATCGGCAAACTATATGAAAATATGGTAAAATTTCTATTAATTAGTTGCACGACGCACGCTGACATTCCACGGCGTCTCGTAATTAATCGATTCCGAATTCGTAAGCACAATGATAACAGCGGCAGTAGATCTGACCGGAGTATCGGCCATGGCCATATACGGCCCGGAAATCATGCAACGAACCCAATGATCGTTCGTGCATCAATCCAAGAACTCTTGCAGCAGGCCGTCGCCTGCCGCGCCAACGTTGCGGATGCGGCCCAATGCCCCCTGAGCAATGAGTGTCGCCGCCTCGCGATGGTCTTTGAGGGTCGCTAACGTGCCTAGATCATCGACCGCCTTGAGCCGCGAGTAACCCGCTACATCAAAGGCGACGATTGCCGCAAGCCGCCTTTCCGTGCCCCTTCGGCCATGATCCTCCCCAGGCCCAACTGTTGCTGGCGATGCCAGTGAATTATTATGGAAAATGCCATGTGCCACTGACCAGACATCGCTTCAATTCGGATGAGCCGACTTCTCTTGTTGGCACATCGCCGCCGTGGAAACGATGTGTGCGGCAACCCTGCATGTAGTGATTGTCCGCGTTGACCGGATCGGCAAGGTTTGACCGTCATCGGCGCGGGAATTTTCGCCGCTCCCTTGCCTCCGCTCCTGGGCGGTGTATGTTGCCGGCTTCGGAATTAGAGGTGCCCCAACAGGCGCCGGATCGACCGCCATGGAGGATGAGACGGATCATGACAGAAGAAATCAAGGCCGGCGAAATGTTGCAAGACAAGGTCATTTTGGTCACCGGCGCGGGCCGTGGCGTGGGCCGTGATATCGCCCTTTTGGCGGCCCGCCATGGCGCCAAGGTGATCGTCAACGATCTGGGCGGGGAGGCCGACGGCGAGGGCGCGGACAGGACGCCCGCGATGGAGGTGGTTGGCGATATCAAGGAAGCGGGCGGCGAGGCGGCGGCCAATTATGGCTCCGTGGCGGATTTCGAGGCGGCCGAGGGCATGGTCCGGCAGGCCATCGATATCTATGGCCGCATCGACGGCATCGTCAACAACGCCGGCATCCTGCGCGACGTGATCTTCCACAAGATGACCGAGGAAGAATGGGACATCGTCATCGCCGTGCACCTGAAGGGCTGCTTCAACGTCGCCCGCGCCGCCGCCACCCACTTCCGGGCGCAACAGAGCGGCTCGTATGTGCACATGACCTCCACCTCCGGTCTGATCGGCAACTTCGGCCAGGCCAATTATGCCGCCGCCAAGCTGGGCATCGCCGGATTGTCGAAATCCCTGGCCCTGGACATGTCCCGCTTCGGCGTCCGCTCCAACTGCATCTCGCCCTTCGCCTGGAGCCGCCTGATCGGCACCATTCCCATCGCCTCGGAAGAAGAGGCGGCCCGGGTCGAGAAAATCAAGGCCATGACGCCGGCGAAGATCGCGCCCATGGCGGTCTTTCTGCTGTCCGATGCGGCCAGTGAAGTGACCGGGCAGATCTTCGGCGTGCGCCACAACGAAATCTTCCTGTTCAGCCAGCCCCGGCCCATCCGTTCGGTACAGCGCTCGGAAGGCTGGAGTCCTGAAACCATTGCCGAACACGCCCTGCCGGCCATGAAATCCAGCTTCTTGCCCCTGGAGCGCAGCGGCGACGTCTTTACCTGGGATCCGGTCTAGGCGGCTTGGCCCGCCGGCTGAAGATGACCCAACCGCCGACGTTCATCGATGAAGACGGCGTCTGGGTCGAAATCCTGGGCCAGCGCCGCGCCGCGCCTGCCTTGTTTCTGGACCGGGACGGCGTGGTGGTGGTGGAAACCCACTATCTGCATGAAGTCGAAAAAACCGAACTGATCGACGGCGCCGGCGAGACCATTGCCCTCGCCAACCGCCGCGGCCTGCACGTGGTCCTGGTGACCAATCAATCCGGCGTCGGGCGGGGGCTGTACGGATGGCCGGAATTCGCGGCTGTCCAGGACAGGATAAAGGCCGATCTGGCGGCATGCGGGGCCCACCTGGATGCCGTCTGCGCCTGCCCCCATCACCCGGAATTTAGCGAACCGCTGGGCCGCGACCATCCCGACCGCAAGCCCAATCCGGGCATGCTGTTGAAGGCGGCGAAGGCCCTGGACATAGATTTGGCGCGGTCCTGGATCGTCGGCGACATGCACACCGACATGGCGGCGGGCCGCAATGGCGGGCTGGCCGGCGCGGTGCATGTGCAATCGGGCTGGCCCGGCCTGCGGGACCAGGCCCTGGCCGAAGCCCGCGAAAAATTCCCAGTACTCAGCGCCGACGGCATTGACGGCATCCGGGACCTTATCCCGCTGTTGTCGGGCGGTCCGGCGCCCTAGTCTTTCTTCCCGAATAAACTGCCTAAACCCTTCGTCAGGCTATCCAGCGGCGCCTTGATGGCGTCGGTCACCGCTTTCACGGCCGGTTCCGCGGCGAGTTGGGCCGTCCGTTGGCTGGTCGTCTTGCCGCCGCCCTTGGCGATTTTCAGGCAGGGATTATCCTCGCCGCTGCCCAGGTCCGCCAAGGCCAGCAATGCGGCGGGTGGAAACAGCGTCGCGCCCAAAAGGCCGCCCAGGCGCCGCGCCGTGGCCAGTTCGTCCGGCCGGAAGGTGGGTTCCGCGAAAGTGCCGCCGATCTTGATGGGCACCGCAAGGTTCAATGTGGCCGACTTTGATTGCGGCGAGATCTTCATGGCCAGGGTCTCCTTGCCCAGATCCATGCTGCCTTCGCCGGCCACCGTGGAATATTCGGTGTCCGCCAGCAGCACCCTTGAGGTCGCGACGCCGTTTTTGAAGTCGAAGCGCGAGGCGATACAGTTCAGCACCGTCCATTCCGATTTTTCCGACGACATCATGCCGACAATGGCGGAAAGGCCGCCAATGGCCAAATCCAGGGCCTCGCTCTTGATCTTGCCTTGGTTCAGAAAAAAATTTGGTGCCGCCGTTCAGGCTGCCGGCAATGGCGGCGAGCGAGGCCCCCTTGCCCGTCAGCTTAATTGTCAAGTTGCCCGTGCCCCGCAGCAAGTCCGTGATCTTGGTTTCCCTCAGCAGGCGGCCCAAATCCAGCTTCGGCGCCGAGACATTCAGGGCCACGGTGGGCACCTTCCCCCCCGCGTCGACCGAGGCCGATATGGTCACCGGACTGCCGGCCACATTCGCCTTCAGGGGTTCCAGGCTCAAGCGGCCCTCGGACAGTTTGATCGTGGCGGATACCTCATTCAAGGTGATTTGCGGCGCTACCACTTCGCCGATGGCAATTTTGATCTGGGCCTCGGCCGCCTTCAGGCCATCCAAGGGCAGGGGATCGGCGGGCAGAACCTTGCCGGGACGTCCCGGTTTGCCGGACTTGGGCGATTTTTCAGTCGCGCCTTTATCGGCGGGCGGAAGCAGTTCGCTCAGGTCCAGGCGGTTGCCCTTCAAATCCGCCATGATTTTCGGCAGTTTGCCTGTGGTGTCGATGCTGGCGCTGCCAGCCAGATCGCTTTTGCCCAGGGTCAGGACCAGATCGGACAGGCTGGCCTTGCCGGCGGCGGTCTTGGCTTGGGCGCTCAGTTTCAACGCCACATTGGCCGGCACGCCGTCGCCCGCCAGGGCCCGAAGGCCCGAAAGATCAGCCGCCGCGACATCGACCCGCGCATCCAGAACGCCCGACGCGGCCTTGGCCGAGCCCTTTATCTTGACGGTCAGGCCGAGGCCGGAGGCGGTCAGATCGATCTGAAGCGCCTGGTCGGGGGAGAGGGCGTTCTTCAATGGCCCCACGCTGCCGTGCAATGTCAGCGCCATGTCATTGAAGGCGGCTTGCAGCTTCAGGTTCAAGGGATCGGAGGGCGAGGCGGCATCGGCTTCCAGAGAGGTCAGCATGATCTTGGTGGTCTCGCCGCTGACGCCGTCGCGATAGGTCAACCGGCCGTTTTCGATCAGCAGCCGGCCAATATGAGGCATGGCGCCGTCGCCCGCCCCATCCTCGGCCGTGTCCGCTTTCGCCGCCATGCTTTCGAACTGCCAGTTGCCCACGCCCTGGGCGTTGGTTTCCAGCAGGATGTCGGGTTCTATCAAGATCCACAGTACCCGACTTAATAGGATAAAGCCCTGAAGTGATTCATACTTTGAGACTCACCGATCAAAGAAAGTCTCACAAGATGCAGGAATTACTTACCAAGGCCTTATCCACGGGGCTAGAAAATCACATCGCGCT
>JAYGEB010000076.1:0-2424 GCA_046582595.1 Alphaproteobacteria bacterium
AGCGGCCGGCTGTGCTCGGTCGAGAAGGCCAACGTCATGGAGAGCGGGGTCCTGTGGCGCGAGGTGGTGCGGGCGCTGGGCGATTCCGAATACCCGAACATCGAGCTCACACACGTGTATGCCGACAACGTGGCCATGCAGCTCGTGCGCGCGCCCACCCAGTTCGACGTCATCGTCACCGACAACCTGTTCGGCGACATGCTGTCGGACACCGCCGCCATGCTGACCGGCTCCCTGGGCATGCTGCCTTCGGCCTCGCTGGGCGCCGTGGATGCCACCGGCGGGCGCAAGGCGCTGTACGAGCCGGTACACGGCACCGCGCCCGACATCGCCGGGCAATCATTGGCCAATCCCATCGCGACCTTGCTGAGTTTCGCCATGAGCCTGCGTTATTCCTTCGACCTGGGCGAAGATGCCGATCTGATCGAACAGGCGGTGGAAAACGTGCTCGCGGGCGGCCTGCGCACGGCGGATATCATGCAGCCCGGCAAGGCCAAGGTGTCCACCACCGTGATGGGCGAAAGCCTGCGGCGGGAACTGGATAAACTGGCGGCGTGATTTCAAAAGCCATTGCCACGGGCCGCTATTTCTTTTTTGATTTTCCAAGCATCAGCGCCGGCGCCAAGGCGCAAACGAACACCACGGCAATAATCAAAAATCCGTCCTTAAAGCCCAGGGTACTGGCCTGCGCCTGGATCACGCGGCTGAGAAAATGCAGCGAGCCCGGTTGCAACAGCGCCTCCGAGGCGCCGCCCTGGGAGAGCAGATCGGAAATACGGCCGAGCAGTTCGCGGCTGACAGCGTTATCGGGCGATTGCGTCGCGGTCAGCGCGGCGGCATGAAACTCCGTCCGCTGCTCCATGAAGACAACCAGAAGGTTGACCCCGAAGGCCCCGCCCATCAGGCGGACGAAATTGATCGTGCCCGAGCCGTTATTGAGCTTGTCGGGCGGCAGGGCGCCCAGCGCGGAGACGTTGATCGCCGGCAGCATGATGCTCTGCCCGACACGCCCGATGATGACGTAAAACACCAAGGTATAAAAGGCGGTGTTGACGTCGGTCAGGTGCAATAGCGCCGCGCCAAGCGCGAACAGCAGCAGACCGACCATCGCCAGATATTGCGCCGGAAAGGCATCGACCATGCGCCCGGCGATGGGAAAGAACAGCATGACCACGAAACCGGCCGGCGCCGTCACCATGCCGGAGTCCGTCGGGGAGAAGTTCTGCACGGTCTGCACGAAGACCGGAATGATGTACGTGGAGGCGAAATTGCCGGCGCCGAAGACAAAACCGAGCGCCGCCGCCGCCGCGAACTGGCGGTGGCGGAAGACCGAAAAATCGAGAATGGGCGCCGCGGCGTGCAACTGGGAAATGACAAAAGCGGCGGAAAGACCGATCCCGGCGGCGCCCAACAGGACGATTTTGTCGGAGCCCCAGCCGTCTCGCTGGCCGTTGGCGATCGCCGTCATGGTGCAGACGATGGCGCCGGCGACCAGGGCGTAGCCAAGCCAGTCGAACGGCAGGCGGGGGCTATCCTCCTCCCGTTCCGGCATGAACAGGCTGCCCAGCAGGATGGCCAGACCGGCGATGGGCAGGGGAATGAAAAACAAAAACCGCCAGCTTGCGGCATCGATGGTGATGCCGCCGACCACCGGCCCCATGATCGGCGCCAACATGATGCCCATGCCATAGATGGACAGGGCCAGGCCCCGTTGCCGGGTTGGAAATACGCGGAATATGACCACCATGGCGATCGGCTGCACGACGCCGGCGGCCAGGCCCTGCAGGGTCCGGGCGAAGATCAGGATATCGATATTCGGGGCCCAGGCGCCGATCAGGGAGCCGACGATAAACAGCGCCACGGCGGCAAGATAGCCGCCGCGCGGCCCCAGTATGGAGGTGACCCAGGCGCCTAGCAACTGGCTCGCCGTCATAGCGGCCAGAAAGGCCGTCGACATCCATTGCGCCTCGCTTTGCCCGACGCCAAAGGTGCCCATGATGGTGGGCACGGCCACGTTCACCATGGTCGATGATAAAATCATCGTCATGGCGGCGGTCATCCCCGTCATGGCGACGATCCACCGATACGCGGGACCGTACCGCGCGCGCAGGGTCTCGATGTTCTCCGTCGCCAATCCGGGCCTTACTTTCAATTCACGGACACTCCGAAAAGTGCCCACCGATCAACCGTGCACAAGCCTGTTCAGGTTACCATGACGCCCGGACCAGAGAAATCGAATACGGCGGGCGAGCCCCCCGGCCAGACGGCGCGGGTCCTTCCCGACGAAGCATCAGGCCCAGTTATTGATGTGAAACAACCATTCGAATTCATCGGGAAAAATGGTGCCCAGGGACAGAATTGAACTGCCGACACGCGGATTTTCAGATGACGTGCTGGACGGGAAACAATAATAAAATCAAAAGG
>JAYGEB010000215.1:0-1791 GCA_046582595.1 Alphaproteobacteria bacterium
CCCAAAACGGTTTCGGAATATACAGCCTTGCCGGCTGCCGTCCATGGCCAATCGTATCTGCTAAATCCGCCGCCGGATGACTACGTTAACCCAGGAGTCATGTATTCAAGGGGGAAGATTGGTGTGGAATAATCCCCTCAACGGCGTCCTCTTGATGAACTTGGCCATCGCCCGCCCGAAAAGCCCGCGCGCGGCGTTTCGATCCCGGTACCCCTATCGCGGATCGTCCACATCCTGATCATCGTGGTCGAGGTTGGTTTCTTCATCGTCGCCTTCCGCTATTTGCCCCTGGCGGATGCCCATGCCATCGCCGGCATCGCGCCGTTGCTGGTCACGGCCCTGGCGGTGACGTTTTCGGGCAAATATTTGGTGCGGCGGATTTGGTGCCCGGCATTTCGTAATTCAGTAAAATTTGGTATTTGCCGCGACAAGGGCATGGAATGGCGCACGTAGACGGTACTTTTGTTTTCGACGACAGACGCCCAAGCTTCCGTGTGATGAAAATTGCATTGGATTCCTTTGCTTCGATGTGATTTCATAAGTTCCCCAAGCATCGTAACCATATAATTTAAATGAGCCCTGCCGACCGCATTCTTAATCCAACCGCCGAATGGACCGGGGATGACTATGTGCTTCGCCAGAAGCTAGATGTCGATTTGATGCGCTCGGATGGACCTTTGGGACAACTATTCACATGGTGGCTTTGGCATTCCACGGGTAATCGGCTGCCGTCGGCCCAGATTGATTGGCCCGGCCTTGCGGCGGGCGGCCTGGCTTTGGGTCAAATTCATCTGGCGCGGTTCAATAGAGACGCCCCGGAACGTTCACAAATCGTGCACTGCGGACGCCGCGCGTTCGAGGACGAAGGCGATAAGACAGGGCGCTCACCGACCGATTTCTACGACCCTATTTTTGGCGAAGCCGTGATCGTCGATTGGGCGACGGCCGCTTATTTTTGCAGCCCCTCCTACCAACGCATCGAACATACCGCCAACGGCGCGCCGGCCAGTTTCCACAGGCTTATTTTGCCCCTCTCGAATGAAAGCAACAAAATCTCGACCCACCTTTTGATCGGCATACTCCCGGAGTCGCCGCGTCGAGATGAACAACTGGTCAATGACATAGTCACGTTCCGAGACGGTAAGATATAGCGGTTGAACGGGCAAAAACGGGTAGTGGAAGCTATCCGTAATTTTGAACAGCCGCTCGCAGCCATATTTTTCCAGCGCCAGTTGCTTGCCCTCGCTCAAGGGCCGGTTGACGATATAGCCAACGAAAGCAGCCGGCGCCCAGGCCCGTTCCAAGGCCAGCGCCCGCGCCATACGGGGCAGAATCCATGGCAGTCCGAGACCTCTGTGGGCGGGATGAATCCAGCACGCGCCTTCGAGGGTCAGGTTGCCAATTGGCAACAGATCTTGATTTTCCACCTGAATGGATCCCGAACCGCCGCCCCAAAGGGTATAGTCGCTAATCCGGTCGCAAAGGCTTTCCGCGCCAAGATCACGCATGGCGAAACTCGCGACCGTCTCCCCGCGAATGAGTTCAAGCCAGAAGCTGTTGGCTGGATTTAGGTCTATGAGTTTTGGATTGAATTCCGGGTTTAGAACTTTCTTCCCGGTAAAATTGCCCGCCGCCGTCGCCCATTGCGACATAAATGGGTTGATCCGCAGCTCATAACCCGATTGTTCAAGCAGTTGCGTGGCCGTTTCGACGAAGTTGAATCTATTTTCAAGATTTAAGGCATAGTTCATTTTGCAACACCCCTGAAAAATGCAGATACTTCGAATATTG
>JAYGEB010000343.1:0-2058 GCA_046582595.1 Alphaproteobacteria bacterium
CGAAATCCGAGTTCAGGGTGCCGGGAGAGGAGGCGTAAATCACCTCGGCCGCCAGGGGCGCGAAACCGGCATAAAAATGCTGCGAGGATTTGACGACGATGATCTTCATGGCGGCCAGGTCGATGCCGAATTGGGTGAAGGCGTCGGGGTGAAAGGTCTGCGTCCGCACGGAATTCAGCACCAGGTTGATGTTGCCGTCCGCCTTTAACCACACGGCGGTGCCCATGGCGCTCCGCACCGCGCCAAAGGTTTGTTGGGCCGCCTCCAGAATAGCCATCACCGTGACGTTCAGATCGACCGGCAGACCGGATTCGGGGCAGGATTTGCCGCCGATCCGCAGGTCCAGCCGCGCGCCCTCTCCGGCCTCGCGGCAATGGCGGATCGCCATGGGGTCCCAATACAGGCCGCTCAGCACATCGGTCAGGCCGCGATCCAATATCTCGCGCAACAGAAATGTGGCATCCGACGGCGCGCCGCCGCCCGCGTTATCGGCGGTATCGGCGATCACCACCGGACCTGCGGTTGCGCCAGCGGACGCGGCGGCGGCCTGCGCCAGGGCCTCCCCGTAAGGCGTCATGACGGGGGCGGTCTCATGGCGCAGATCCCAGATCTCCCGCCCCAATTGCCGCGCCAGATGCTCGGCCTTGGCCCGGTCGCCATCGGCGATGACCAGCATTCTGGCGGTGGCATGGGGCACATCGCCCCAGGGAAAGCCATGCGCCAGGGAGACCGACAGAATACCGTCCCGGCCTTCCAGCGCGCCCATGCGGGCGACGAACGCCTTCATGGGTTCGTCCGGGGTGCGCCAGGTGCTGACCATGCGGCAATCATGCACGGCCATGACCGGGTTGGTCCGGCCCCCGCGCTTGTCGCGGCAAATGGCGTACAGCTCCTCGGCCCGCTCGGCGGGGTCGATATGGGGATATTCCTTGAACGTGACCAGGGCGTCCGCCGCCCCGCACATGGCGGGGGTGAGGGAGCAATGCAGGTCCAATTCGCCGCCAATCACCGTGTTCGGCCCCACGAGCGCGCGGCAGCGGCTCAGCAAATCGCCTTCGCAGTCGTCATAGCCCTCCGCCACCATGGCGCCGTGCATGGACAGCAGGACCATGTCCACCGGCAAGGCATGCCGCAGATCCGACAGCAGTTCATCGCGCAGCTCTTCATAGACCTTGGCCACGGTGATGCCCGCCGGCTGGGCGAAAGCGGCCAGACTTTCGACGACGGTGGCCTGCTCCATCTCGCCGTTGCGGCGCCAGACATGCAGGGCGGCGGTAAACAATTCCGGGGCATGCCGGGTGGCGTCGCCATGAAACAGCGTCGTCTCCCGAAAATTCTCCATGCCTGTCGGAATGGGCGAAAAGGTATTGGTTTCCGTGCCCAGGCAGGCAATGAAGATTTTCATGTTCCGCTCCCTTCACCGGCAAACCGGCCCGGCGACAGGTCGTCCGCGCGCACGCCGAAGGCCTGCAAATCGCCGGGTATGGCGTTCCCGGTCGCCAGCGCCGCCGCCACCCGCCCCATGGACGGCGCCGTCTGGATGCCATAGCCGCCCTGACCGGCCAGCCAGAAGAACCCTGCCCGCTCCGGATCGAAGCCGACCACCGGGGTCTTGTCGGCGACGAAGGAACGCAGGCCCGCCCAACCGCGGATGATACGCCGGATCTCCAGGGTGGTGGCCTTTTGCAAACGGTCCACGGCGATGGCGATATCGAGCTCGTCGGGCTGTACATCGCAGGCTTCCATGGGCGTTTCATCCGCCGGCGAGGCCATCAGGGCGCCGCTTTCGGGCCGCACATAAAATTCTTCGTCCGCGTCGATGAACATGGGCCAGCCGGCGAATGGGAGGTCGCCGGGCCCCTCGATCAGGAGGGCCGTCCGGCGCTTGGGCGTCAAGCCGACGGGATTGGCGCCGGCCAGACCGGCGATTTCATCGCACCAGGCACCGGCCGCGTTGATCACCACCCCCGCCGCGATTTCATCGCCCCCCGCCCGGACGAGCCAGGCGCCGCCGACCCGCTCAAGGCTTTCCACGCGGGCGTTTTGGCGCAGCCCGGC
>JAYGEB010000105.1:0-15687 GCA_046582595.1 Alphaproteobacteria bacterium
AAGGCGGCCTTCGGCCCCGCGCGAAGCGCGGCTGCGGCCTTGACAGCCTTTGAAACCGGGGCGACCCTGCCAGCAAGAACAGAATGGTTGAAACTAACGCCGGAAAAACCGTCGCAATTCCACTTGCCGCGTCGAGGAGCCCCAATTTTGAAGATCTCCATGGGTTGCCGTCGGCTCAAGGTGATATAATTCCGGAAAATGGAGTGCGCCGTGAACGCCGGGCACAAATCACAGCTATTGGTCAATGGGCGGATATTCACCGGCGAGGAGATTCTGCCGAAACGGGAAGTGCTGCTGGTGGACGGCGAAATCCGGGAGGTGCGGCTGGCCAGCAGGCGGTCGGACGACGTGCCGGCCATCGATCTGGGCGGCGGGCTATTGGCGCCGGGCTTCATCGATTGTCAGGTTAATGGCGGCGGCGGCGTCATGTTCAATGACCCGCCGGGCGTGGCGGCCATCGAGACCATCATCCGGGCCCATCGCGCCTTTGGCAGCACCGGCCTGCTGCCCACCCTGATCAGCGAGGATTGGGGGGTCATGACCGAGGCGGCCCGCGCCGTGCGAGAGGCCCGGCGCGCCGGGATGCCGGGTCTGTTGGGTTTGCATTTCGAGGGGCCTTATCTGAATCCGGCCAAAAAAGGCGCCCATGACGGGGATCGGATCAGAACCATGGATGACGGCGCTATGGACCTCTTTACGGGCTCCGGTCTCGGAGTGGTGGTGGTGACCCTGGCGCCCGAGTTGGCGCCGCCCGGCGCGATCCGGCGGTTGAGCGATGCCGGCGTGCGTGTTTGCGCCGGTCATTGCATGCCCACCGATGGCCAGATCGCCGCCGCCCTGGACCAGGGCCTGGCCGGCTTTACCCATTTGTTCAACGCCATGCCGCCCATGACCAGCCGCCAACCCGGCGTCGTGGGCGCGGCCCTCGCCGACCCTGAAAGCTGGTGCGGCATTATCGTGGATGGCCATCATGTGGATGCAATTACCCTGCGTGTCGCCCTGGCCGCCAAGGCGAGGGGGCGCATGATGCTGGTCACCGACGCCATGGCAACGGTGGGGGCGGGCGCGGAGGCGCGGTCCTTTCAACTGTCTGGGCAAGAGGTGACCGTGGCGAACGGCCGTTGCACCTTGCCCGACGGCAGCCTGGCCGGCTCCAACCTGGATATGGCCGCCGCCGTGCGCAATACCCATGCATGGCTTGATCAGCCCTTGGAGGAGGCCCTGCGCATGGCCTCGCTCTATCCGGCGGAATTTTTGGGCATGGGCGATATCCGGGGCCGCATCGCGGCAGGCTATTGCGCCGATTTGGTCCTGTTGGATGCTGATCTGGCCGTGCGCCGCACCTGGATCGGCGGCCAGATGAGCCGCCATTGACCGCTATTTTTTTGGCTCCTCGTAGGGATAGGTGGGTTCCTCGAAAATCGTCGGCTTGATGTAGATATCTTTCACATGCTGAAAATCATAGGCATGGCGGCGGATCTTGTCGGCCCGTTCATCGGCCCAGTCATCATTCGCGGTCAGGCTGCGCACCAGCAGGAAATGCAGGGAAAAGACGACGTACCAAATCGCCAGGGGCCAGAACAGTGGCATCCATGGCGCGAACGTTACGCGCGCGCTGATCATCAGGGCGGCTATGCCGAAGAACAGCAGGCCATGATGCCACAACAGCGTGACCGGCCGCTTCCGGCGGTAGTACGCGATGATGCCGCGGATGCGGTCCATGACCGGCGTGCTCCTCAGAAATTCTCGACCCAGGGCCGCAACTCGACGGAGTGCGACCAGGCGCTGCGATGCTGCATATGGGTTTGGTAGTAGGTCTCGGCAATGGCCACGGGGCGCAGGCGGGCGTCATCCCCGTGTTCGCCAATACCGCCGTCGATGTTGAAATGGGCCACATGCACCCCTTTCGGCTGCAATTCCCGCGCCATGGATTCCGCCAATCCCCGCAGGGCGAATTTGCCCGCCGCGAAGGTCGAAGAATGCGGGAAGCCTTTCATGGACGCCGTCGCCCCGGTAAACAGAATACTGCCCGCTCCCTTTGGTCCCAGGCGCCTCGCGGCTTCCCGGCCAACCAGAAAACCGCCCAGGCAGCAGCGCTCCCAGGCATCGGTGAATTCCGCCACCGTGGTATCCGCGATCGGCCCCCGCGCCCGGCCGGAGGCATTGTAGATGCTCACATCCATGGCCCCCAAATCGGCCTCCGCCGCCTCGAACAGCCCGATGACGTCGCTTTCGGACGTGGTGTCGCAAGCATAGGCCTTGGCCCACCCACCGGCGCCCGCGATCTCCTCCACCAGCCCGCCCAGCTTCTCCACATTGCGCGCCGCCACGGCGACATTATGTCCGGCGGCGCCAAACCGACGCGCCAAGGCGGCGCCCAGCCCAGGGCCGACGCCGACGATGATACAGGTACCGGAATTGTTGGTGGTCATGGCTCTTACTCCGCCGCGGTGGATTGGGTTTCGGGGTTGCGCCAGGCCTCCAGCAGGTGGGCTTGTTCGGCGGCGGTGGCGACTTGGCTGCGTTCCTTGATGTGGCCGTAGCCGCGGATTTTCGCGGGCAGGGTGGCGATCTGGATGGCCAGGGCGTGGTTGTCGGGGATCAGCCCGGTGAGGAGTTCCTCGATCACGGCGCGGTAGGCTGGAATGGCGGCGCGTTCGGCGCGGCGTTCCGCCGTGCGGCCGAAGATATCGAAGGCGCTGCCGCGCAGGCCCTTGAATTTGGCCAACAGTTTGAAGGCGGGCATCATCCAGGGACCGAATTCGCGCTTGATCAATTCGCCGGTGTCGGGGTCGCGGCGCGAAATCAGCGGCGGGGCCAGGTGGAAGGTCAATTTCAACTCGCCCTCGAACTGCTTGGCCAGGTTGGCCTGGAAGCGGCCGTCGCTGTACAGGCGGGCGACTTCGTATTCATCCTTGTAGGCCATCAGCTTGAACAAATTGTGGGCCACGGCCTCCGCCAGTCCGGTCACGCCCTTGCCCTTGGTCTGCTCGGCCGCTTCCACCTGGCGGACGAACTCGGTGTACCGGGCGGCATAAGCGGCGTCCTGATAGTCGCTCAGAATGGCGGTGCGCCGGGCGATGATGTCGTCCAGGGTATCGTCCGCCGCCGCCTCCACCGTGGCGCCGGGGTTGGCCGCGCGTTTGACCCGGTCAAGGTCTACCGCCGCCAACCGGCCCAGGGCGAAGGCCCGGCGGTTCATGGCCACGGCGACGCCGTTCAACTCGATGGCCCTGTCGATGGCGGCGCCGCCGACGGGCAGGGCGCCGCGCTGATAGGCGTGGCCCAGCAGGAACAGATTGGCGGCGATGGCGTCCCCCAGCAACGCGGTGGCCAGGCCGGTGGCGTCGATGAATTCGGTGCGGTTATCGCCGGCGCCATCGCGGATCAATTGGGCCAGTTCCTCGCCGTGAAATTCCATGTCCGGGTTCAGGGTGAAATCCGCCGTCGGCGCCAGATGGCTGTTGACGATGGCCTGGGTGCCGCCGCGGGAATATTTTCGCAAGGCATCCGGCGAGGCCGCCACCACCATGTCGGCGCCCAGCAGCAGATCGGCGCCGCCGGCCGCGATACGCACGGCGTGCAGATCCTCCGGCTTGGGCGCGATGCGGATATGGCTCATCACGGCGCCATTTTTCTGCGCGATGCCGGTGAAATCCAGCACCGTGACGCCCTTGCCTTCCATATGCGCCGCCATGCCCAAAAGCGCGCCCACGGTGATGACGCCGGTACCGCCAATGCCCGTGACCAGGATGTTGTAGCCGCCCTCCGTCGCCGCCACCGCTGGACTGGGCAGGGCCTTTATGGCCTCGTCCAGGCCCTCGCCGCCGCCGGCCCGCGCCCGGCGCGGGGCCGCGCCCGCGATGGTCACGAAGCTGGGGCAAAAACCCTTGATACAGGAGAAATCCTTGTTGCAGGCGGATTGATTGATCTGCCGCTTGCGCCCAAATGGTGTTTCGAGCGGTTCCACGGAAACGCAATTCGATTGCACGGAGCAATCGCCGCAACCCTCGCAGACCGCCTCGTTGATGAAGGCCCGGCGGTCGGGATCGGGATAGGTTCCGCGCTTGCGCCGGCGGCGTTTTTCCGCCGCGCAGGTCTGGTCATAGATCAGCACGGTGGTGCCCTTGGCGCGGCGCAACTCCCGCTGCACCTTGTCCAGCTCGTCACGGTGGCGAATGGTGACGCCGGGCGCCCAGTCGGTGCGGGGGGCATATTTGTCCGGTTCGTCACTGACCACGATGATCCTGGAGACGCCTTCGTGATGCACCTGTTGGCTGATTTGCCATGGCGACAGGGGGCCGTCATGCGGCTGCCCGCCGGTCATGGCCACGGCATCGTTATACAGGATCTTGTAGGTGATATTCACCCCGGAGGCGACGGCGGCGCGGATCGCCGCGATGCCGGAATGGTAATAGGTGCCGTCGCCCAGATTGGCGAAGATGTGTTCCTCGCCGGTGAACGCGGCCTGTCCCAGCCAGGGCACGCCCTCGCCGCCCATCTGGGTAAAGGTCTCGGTCGAGCGGTCCATGGACAGGGCCATGAAGTGACAGCCGATGCCGGCCAGGGCGCGGCTGCCTTCGGGCACCTTGGTGGAGGTATTGTGCGGGCAGCCGGAACAGAAATAGGGCGCGCGTTCAATGGTGGCCACGGCCAATTTGGCGGCGGCTTCCTTGCGGTCCAACTGCGCCATGCGTTCCTCGATCGCGGTCGAGGTGACGTAGGCGCCGATGCGCGAGACGATAATGCGGGCGATCTGGCCCGGCGAGAGTTCGCCATGCGAAGGGCAGAGCAATTGCCCGCTTTCGTCGAACTTTCCAACCACGCGCGGGCGCACGTCCGAGCGCCAGTTGTAGAGTTGTTCCTTGAGCTGATTTTCGATGACGGCGCGTTTTTCCTCGATCACCAGAACTTCATCCAGGCCCTCGGCGAAGGCGCGGATGCCCTCCCGCTCCAGGGGCCAGGGCATGCCGACCTTATAGAGCCGCAGGCCGATATCGGCCGCCTTTCCCTCGTCAATGCCCAGGTCTTCCAGGGCCTGGCGGGTATCGAGATAGGATTTTCCGGCGGCGACGATGCCGATGCGGGGTTTGGGCGAATCCCAGACCAGGCGGTCGATGCGGTTGGCCCGGGCGAAGGCCAGGGCGGCATAGACCTTGAAACGCTGCAGGCGTTCTTCCTGGCTCCAGCGGTCGTCGGGCCAGCGGATATTCAGGCCCCCAGGGGGCATGTCGAATTCGGGAGTTTTGATATCCAGGCGGTGGGCGTCCACGTGTACCGAGGCCGAACTTTCCACCACTTCCGAGACGCATTTGAAGCCGACCCAGACGCCGGCGAAGCGCGACATGGCCCAGCCGAGCAGGCCGTAGTCGAGATATTCCTGGACGCCGGCGGGGTACAGCATGGGCACCATCCAGGATGCCAGGTTATGCTCGCTTTGCCCCGGCACGGTGGACGAGACGGCGGCATGATCGTCGCCGCACAGCATCAAAACGCCGCCATTGGGGTCGGTGCCCGCGCTATTGGCATGGCGCACCACATCGCCGCAACGGTCAACGCCGGGCGCCTTGCCGTACCAGATGCCGTAGACGCCGTCGTAATTCGATTTCGGGCCCAGGTTTAGCTGCTGGCTGCCCCAAAGCGCGGTCGCGGCCATGTCCTCGTTGACGCCGGGCTGAAAGACGATGTGGTTTTTTTCCAGAAACGGCTTGGCCTGCCAAAGCTGCTGGTCGAACCCGCCCAGGGGGGAGCCGCGGTAGCCCGAGATATAACAGGCCGTATTCAGCCCCGCCGCCTGGTCGCGCTGGCGCTGCAGCATGGGCAGGCGGACCAGGGCCTGGATGCCGGTCAGGAAAACCCGGCCCTGTTCCAAGGCATATTTGTCATCCAGGGAAACGTCCGCCAATGGAACGCCAGCAGATGCCATGCTTGTCATGCCCAATCCCCAATATTCAGATGAGTCCCAATCTCACCGGCTGTCGTAAAGGTAAGCATTTCTGACCTAAATTGCAAATTTCCTAGCGTCCCGCTTCAATTTCCTACCGCCCCGCGTCAATGCCGAAATCGCTGACCTTGCGGTACAGGGTGGAGCGGCCAATGCCAAGGCGGCGGGCGACTTCGGTCATCTGGCCTTGGTATTTGCCGATGGCCATGCGGATCATGTCGGCTTCCATGGCCTCCAGCGTGCGCATTTCACCGTCGGCGTTCAGGGCCGGCAGGCCGCCATTGCCGCCGTGCCCGGGCGCGGGCGTGGCCACGCCCATGCTCTGGGCAATCTGCGGAAAATCCGTCAGGGCCAATTCCTCGCCATCGCACAGCACCACGGCCCGGAAAATGGCATTTTCCAACTGCCGCACATTGCCCGGCCAATCGAAGCCCATGAGCAGGTCCAGCGCCTCTTGGGACAGGCCGCGCACCGCCTTGCCTTCCGTCGCCGCCAGTTTGGCGACAAAATGTTCCGACAGCGGGGGGACATCATCCAGGCGTTCGCGCAGGGGCGGAATGTGGATGGGAAAGACATTGAGGCGGTAAAACAGATCCTCGCGGAACCGGCCCTCGTCGACCTGCCATTGCAAATCGCGGTTGGTGGCCGAGATCAATCGGATATCAACCTTGACCGGCTTATTGGAGCCGACCGGATCGACCTCGCCTTCCTGCAGGGCGCGCAGCAGTTTGACCTGCATGTCCTGTCGCAATTCGCCGATCTCGTCCAGGAACAGGGTGCCGCCGTCGGCCTCCTGGAATTTTCCCGCATGGCGTTCCGAGGCCCCGGTGAAGGCGCCTTTCTCGTGCCCGAACAACATGCTTTCCACCAGATTTTCGGGAATGGCGCCACAGTTGACGGCGACGAAAGGTTTGCCGGCCCGTTCGGAAGAGCCCTGTACGGCGCGCGCCACCATCTCCTTGCCGACACCGCTTTCGCCTTCGATCAGGATCGGGATCTTGGATGATGCCGCCCGCCGCGCCAGATCCAGGGCCGCGTCCATGACGCCGCCGCCGGTGATCAGATCGTCGAACTGCATACGCCCCTCGACCTGGCGGCTGAGGCGCGAAACCTGGCCGGACAGGACATTCATCTTCAGAGCGTTTTCCATGGAGACCAGCAGCCGCTCGGGGCTGGCGGGCTTGGGGATAAAATCGGCGGCGCCGGCCCGCATGACCTTGACGATAATCTCGATACCGCTTTGCGCCGTCAGCACGACCACCGGCAGGTCCGGACGGCGCGATTTGACCTGTTGCAAAACCTCGAAGCCGTCCACATCCGGCATCACCAGATCCAGCAGGATCAGATCCACGTTTTTGCCTTTTTCCGATTGCATGAACGCGATGGCGTCCTTGCCGCCCGTGGCAATCTCGATTTCATAGCCGTGGCGGCTGACCACGGTTTCCAACAGGCGTCTTTGGGTGGGATCGTCATCGACGATCAACACGGTTTGCGCCATTGCTCTTGATCCCGTCCCTCATTACTTATGACGGGGACACTCTAGCGCCTGTGCCATTTCGGGACAAGCGGTGATTGGGAATTAGGTGATAAATGGATCTTGGAAATTTGCCGCAATGGGACCTGAGCGACCTGTACGGCGGTCCGGAGGCGGCGGAACTGGCGGCGGACCTGGACCGGGTGGACGCCGCCGCCGACCGCTTCAACGCCGATTTTTGCGGCAAGGTCGGGGACCTTTCGGCGGCGGAACTGGCCGCCGCGATCACCCGCCATGAAGCGGACGAAGATCTGCTGGGCCGCATCGCCAGCTATGCCCAGCTCTATCATGCGGCGCGGGTCTCGGACCGGGAGGCGGGCCGGTTTTACCAGACCACCATGGAGCGGTTGAACGCGATCACCACCAAGTTGATCTTTTTCACGCTGGAATTGAACCGCATCGAAGACCAGGCCTTGGAAGCCTTGTTGGCGGCGGACGAGAGCTTGCGCCGTTTCGGGCCCTGGCTGCGCGACGTCCGCGCCAACCGCCCCCACCAATTGTCGGACGAACAGGAACGCCTGCTGCATGAAAAGCAGGTCACGGGACGGGCGGCCTGGGTGCGTCTGTTCGATGAAACCATGGCCGACATGCGCTTCCCCGTGGGCGGGGAAGATTTGTCGCTGGAGCAGACCCTGCACCTGCTGCAGGAACCCGACGGCGCCCAACGCAAGGCGGCGGCCAAGGCCCTGGGCGCGGGGTTCGATGAAAAGAAGAGCCTGTTCGCCCTGATTACCAATACCTTGGCCAAGGATAAGGAGATCGAGGACAAGTGGCGCCGCTTCGCCCGCCCCGATAGCGCCCGCCATCTCTCCAACTATGTGGAGGACGAGGTGGTGGACGCCCTGGCGCAGGCGGTGCGGGCCGCCTATCCGCGCCTCTCGCACCGCTATTATGCCTTGAAGGCGCGCTGGTTCGGGCTCGATGCGCTGGACTATTGGGACCGTAACGCGCCGTTGCCCGATGAAGATCAACGAGGGTTCACATTTCAGGCGGCCCAGGTCCAGGTGCTGGCGGCTTACCGGCGGTTCTCGCCCACCCTGGCGGAGGTGGGCCAGCGCTTCTTCGACAATGCCTGGATCGATGCGCCGGCCACGCCGGGCAAGTCCTCGGGCGCCTTTTCCCATCCCACCGTGCCCTCGGCGCATCCTTATCTGCTGTTGAACTATCAGGGCCGGAGCCGGGATGTGATGACCCTGGCCCATGAATTGGGACACGGGGTGCACCAGGTTCTCGCCGCCGGGCAAGGCGCCCTGATGGCGGATACGCCCCTGACCCTGGCCGAGACGGCCAGCGTATTCGGCGAGCAGTTGACCTTCCGCGCCCTGCTTGATCAGGAAACCGCGCCCGAACGGCGCAAGGCCATGCTGGCGGGCAAGGCGGAGGATATGCTGAACACCGTGGTGCGCCAGATCGCCTTTTACGAATTCGAACGGCGTTTGCATGACGAGCGGCGCCAGGGCGAACTATCGGTGGAACGGATTGGCGAGATCTGGATGGCGGTGCAAGGGGAAAGCCTAGGCCCGGCCATCCGGCTGCACGACGAATATGCCAACTTCTGGTGCTACATCCCGCATTTCATCCATTCGCCGTTCTACGTCTATGCCTATGCCTTCGGTGATTGTCTGGTGAATTCCCTATACGCGGTCTATCAAAACGACGCCGATGGCTTCGCCGAAAAATATCTCGATATGCTGCGGGCCGGCGGTACCTTGCGCCACCGGGAATTGCTGGCGCCGTTCGGTCTGGACGCCACCGATCCGGAATTCTGGCAACAAGGCCTGGGCGTGATCGAAGGTTTTATCGATGAGTTGGAGGCGCTGTCTTGAAGATGGCCGCGTTGGTGGGCGCATGAGCAGGGACAAAGAGGGCGATAGCATCACCGGCCGGGTCCGCCGCTATGCCAAGGTGGGCACGGCGGTGGGCGGCCTGGCGGCGCGTCTGGCCGGCGGCAAGGTCTTCGGCTTTGCCATCGACCGGCCGGCCCATGCCAAGGATTTGAAAAACGCCCTGGGCGGCCTGAAGGGTCCGTTGATGAAGGTGGCGCAGATTTTGGCCACCATTCCCGACGCCTTGCCCCAGGAATATGTGCAGGAGTTGATCCAATTACAGGCCAATGCCCCGGCCATGGGCTGGCTGTTCGTCAAGCGCCGCATGGCGGCGGAATTGGGCCCCGGCTGGCAGGATAGATTTGACAATTTCGAACATCGCGCCGCCGCCGCCGCCTCCTTGGGACAGGTTCACCGGGCCAGCCTGGATGGCCAGGATCTGGCCTGCAAACTGCAATACCCGGATATGAATTCGGCCGTGGAAGCCGACTTGGCGCAACTGAAATTGATCTTCGCCATCTACGGCCGTTATGACCGCACCATCGATACCTCCAACGTCCACAAGGAGATCAGCGAGCGGCTGCGCGAGGAATTGGACTATGCGCGCGAAGCCCGGCACATGGCGCTGTTCACCGAGATCCTGAAGGACGAGAAAAACATCCACGTTCCCGGCGTGCTGCCGGAACTTTCCACCCGGCGCCTGCTGAGCATGAATTGGCTGGAGGGCAAGCCGCTGCTGGATTTCCGCGAGGCTGATTTGGAAACCCGCAACACCATCGCCCTGAATATGTTCCGCGCCTGGTATGTGCCGTTTTACAACGCCGGGGTCATCCATGGCGACCCGCACCTGGGAAATTACACCGTGCGTCCGGACCTGGATATCAACTTGCTGGATTTCGGCTGTGTCAGGGTGTTCGAGGCGAAGTTCGTGCAAGGCGTCATCGATCTTTACCGTGCCATCCGCGATGGCGACGAGGAGTTGGCGGTGCATGCCTACGAGACCTGGGGCTTCACCAATCTGAAAAAGGAGGTGATCGAGACCCTGAACCTTTGGGCAAACTTCGTCTATGGCCCGTTGCTGGACGACCGCAGCCGGCGTATCCGGGAAGACAGCGAAGCGGGCGTCTATGGCCGGGACGTGGCCGAGAAGGTGCACCGCGGCCTGCGTGAACTGGGCGGAATAAAGCCGCCGCAGGAATTTGTTTTCATGGACCGCGCCGCCATCGGCCTGGGCGGCGTCTTCATGCATCTGAACGCGGAAGTGAATTGGTACCGCCATTTCCATGAATTGATCGACGGCTTCGATGCCGCCAAAATGCGCCGTAAACAGGCCCGCCTGCTCAAGAAATTCGACCTCGAAGCGACCTGAACGGGCGCCGGCCAATATTGAAGGGCATCACCACGGCATCATCACCGCATTATTATGCCCCTGGGCGGAAACGATGCGTTGATTGCAGCTTCGGAATTGTTATATTCCGCGCATTCCCATGGACCCCTCGTAACCCCCTGTCAGGATTGCATTGATGAAGATTGCCGTATTGAAAGAGCGGCGGGCCGATGAGCGGCGGGTGGCGGCGACGCCGGAAACCGTCAAGAAATTTGTCGGCCTGGGCGTCGGGGTCGCGGTCGAGACCGGCGCCGGCGCCGGCGCTCATATCCGGGATGACGATTTCCAAGCGGCCGGCGCCTCGATCGCCGCCGATCCGGCCGCCACCCTGGCCGATGCGGATCTGGTCCTGAAGGTTCGCCGCCCCCTCATGGCGGGCGAGGACGGCGCGGATGAGTTGCGCCTGATGCGGCCGGGGCAAATCCTGATCGCCATGTTGAATCCGCTGATCCGCCGCGCCGACTGTGAGGCCTATGCCGCCGCCCGCATCGACGCCTTCGCCATGGAATTGATGCCCCGCATCAGCCGCGCGCAGAGCATGGATGTCCTCTCGAGCCAGGCCAACCTGGCCGGCTACAAAGCCATTTTGGACGCGACGGAGGAGTTCGGCCGGGCCCTGCCCATGATGATGACGGCGGCGGGCACCATCGCGCCAGCCAAGATTTTCGTCATGGGCGCCGGCGTGGCGGGCCTGCAGGCCATCGCCACCGCGCGCCGCCTTGGCGCCGTGGTCTCCGGCACCGATGTCCGCCCGGTCGCCAAGGAGCAGGTGGAAAGCCTGGGCGCCAGCTTTGTCATGGTCGAGGACGAGGAAAGCGCGCGGGCGGAGACGGACGACGGCTATGCCAGGGAAATGAGCGAGGCCTACCAAAAAAAGCAGGCGGCGTTGATCGCCGAGACCGTCGCCAAGCAGGATATCGTGATCTGCACCGCGCTCATTCCGGGCCGCGCCGCGCCGGTCCTGCTGGATGCGGCCATGGTCGCCTCCATGAAGCCGGGCTCGGTGATCGTCGATCTGGCGGTGGAGAACGGCGGCAACTGCGCCTTGTCGGAAATGGGCAAGGTGGTCGAGGTGAACGGCGTCAAGATCATCGGCCATGCCAATTTTCCGGCCCGCTTGGCGGTGGATGCGTCCAGCCTGTACGCCCGCAACCTGTTTAATTTTCTCTCGCCCCATATCGACGGCGAGACCGGCGGCCTGTCGCTGGATTTCGAGGACGAAACCGTTTCGGGCGTTTGCCTGACCAGGGACGGCGCCGTGATCCACCCCATGTTGACGGCGGACTTGTTGACGGCGGAATGTTGAACGCGAAGGAGTGATCGCCGATGGACGTGGCGAATAGCATCGATCCTTTCATCTATCGCCTGGCGATTTTCGTGCTGGCGATATTTGTCGGCTACTATGTGGTCTGGTCGGTCACGGCGGCCCTACATACACCCTTGATGAGCGTGACCAACGCCATTTCCTCCGTCATCATCGTCGGCGCGTTGATCGCCGCCGGGCCGGTCGATATGTCCCTGTCCAAGATCTTGGGCATCGCCGCCATCGGCCTGGCCGCCGTGAACATATTCGGCGGCTTCCTGGTGACCCAGCGCATGCTGGCCATGTACAAGAAAAACCGGTAGGGGCCCAAGTTATGTCGGCAAATCTGACGGCCCTGGCCTATTTGATCGCTTCGGTACTGTTCATCATGGCCCTGCGCGGGCTGTCATCGCCCGAATCCTCGCGCCGCGGCAATTTCTACGGCATGATCGGCATGGCCATCGCCGTGGTCACCACGGTGATCAACCCCAACGTCGTCTCCTATGAATGGATCCTCGGCGCCATGGTGGTCGGCGGCGGCATCGGCGCCCTAATCGCCCGGCGCATCGCCATGACCGACATGCCGCAACTGGTGGCGGCGTTCCATAGCCTGGTCGGCCTGGCCGCCGTGCTGGTCGCCGCCGCCGCCTTCTATAATCCCGGCGCCTATGGCATTGCCGGCGCGGATGGCGCCTTGAAACTGGCCAGCCGCATCGAGATGGGCATTGGCGTGGTGATCGGCGCCATAACATTTTCGGGCTCCATCATCGCCTTTGGCAAATTGCAGGGCTTGGTGACCGGCAACCCCTTGACCTTTCCCGGACAGCATGCCCTGAACGGCGCCCTGGGCGCGGTCATCGTGGTGCTGGTGGTGTTGTTTGCCGTCAACCCCGATCCGCAATGGTTCTGGGCCATGGCGGCGGTGGCCTTCCTGCTTGGCTTCCTGTTGATCGTGCCCATCGGCGGGGCGGACATGCCGGTCATCGTTTCCATGCTGAACAGCTATTCCGGCTGGGCCGCCGCCGGCATCGGTTTTACGCTGGAGAACACCGCCTTGATCGTGACCGGCGCGCTGGTCGGCTCGTCGGGCGCCATTCTGTCCTACATCATGTGCAAGGCGATGAACCGCTCCTTCATCTCGGTCATGCTGGGCGGCTTCGGCGGCGAGGGGGCTGTCGCGGCCAGCCGCAGCGACCAGCCCGTGAAGGCCGGCAGCGCCGAGGACGCGGCCTTCATCATGAAGAACGCCTCTTCCGTGATCATCGTGCCCGGTTACGGCATGGCGGTGGCCCAGGCCCAGCATTCGGTGCGCGAGATGGGCGACCTGCTGAAGGGCCATGGCGTCAAGGTGACCTACGCCATCCATCCCGTGGCGGGCCGCATGCCCGGCCACATGAACGTGCTGCTGGCGGAAGCCAACATCTCCTATGACGAAGTGTTTGAATTGGAACAGATCAATTCGGATTTCGCCAACACCGACGTGGCCTTTGTCATTGGCGCCAATGACGTCACCAACCCGGCTGCCCACGAACCCGGCTCGCCCATCGCCGGCATGCCAATTCTCGATGTGGAACGGGCCCGGACCTGCCTGTTCGTGAAACGCGGCCTGTCGCCCGGTTACGCCGGCATCGACAATGCGCTGTTCTACGCCGACAACACCATGATGCTGTTCGCCGATGCCAAAAAAATGGTCGAGGATATCGTCAAGGCGCTATAGGCTCCGACGCCATGCCTCGAATTTTGAAATGCATCTGCCTCGCGCTGCTGCTGCTCCATCCGGGCGGGACCGCGGTCGCCGCCGAGAACGGCCTGAAGGAATTTGCATTCGCCAAGACCCTTCTCGGCGAGGGGGAGTGGGCGGCGGCGATGAATTTTTTCGGCCTGGCCATCAGCAGCGGCGGGCTGACAAAAAAACAATTGGCCGTGGCCCATCATCTGCGCGGCGTCAGCCGGGCCAAATTCAATAAACAAACCGCCGCCCTGCGCGATTACCAAAAGGCGGCGGCGCTGGACCCCGGCTACCTCGCCGTCTGGTGGTCAATTTGCAACCACCACACCGCCGTCACCGCCCGGTTGGATGCGGCGCTGGAGGCCTGCAACCGGGGGGGGCCTGAGCCTGGATGAAAATCATGCCCCAAGCTATGCCCTGCGGGCCGAGGTGTGGCACGGCAAGGGCCGGACGGAGCGGGCGGAGGCGGATTTCCGCCAATCAATCCGGTTGGACCCAAAAAACTGGAGCGTCTATTTCAAACTGGGCCTGTTCTATCACGACGGCAAACAGCCGGCGGAGGCCAAGCGGAACTTCGCCTTAGCCCACGAATTGGCGCCCCCGCGCGCCCAACGTCAAATGGCGGCGGTGCCGGCCTTTCAGGGCTATGGTATTGCCAAATAGCGCGGACGGGCCCCCTCGCGGAGCGGTTCGCGCCATGCGGCTTCACCTTGGCGGAAAACGAGGGCCTGGCGGGGCCGCTGCTTGGTCTTGTTGGTCACGTTGTTGATTGCGGCGGCGGACAACATTGGAAAACAGCAATTTGTCTTGTCCGGTCCGTAATGAGAAGTAATCCATTATGGCCTCGCGCACGATTACGCTAACCGGCAGGCCCCGCGTTTCCGCCATGGATTTGAGGCGGGCCAGGGTTTCCGGCTCGACCATGGTAATAAGCCGTTCCGTCGTTCTTGGTTGTGGCCCCCGCTTTCCCATGTCTGAAATCTGCCGTATATATAAATCTATGTCAATAGGTTATTGACATGTCTAAGGGGCCGATAAAACCTATGGACATGGGATAAGTTTAGAAAATTCCGTCAAATCAGGCAGGCCGGGGACGCATTTGGGCCGGACGATACAAAAAACCCAATTCGAAACTGAAAGTTCCGTAACCGCCGGCGCGGTGGAATAGTTCCGCGGGCGCCAGCAACCATTCTATAGCACGGCAGCCAATTCCGATCAAGATTATCGCAAAAGGCTTTATCGCAGGGTCGGGTAGCCCGCCGCCGCCGCCCCGGTCTCCATGTCCAGCATCACGCCATAGTCCGCCAGCGTCAGGTCGGCGAAGCCTTCGAGCAGCAGATCCTGGCGTACCGAAAACAGGTCCGGATCGACCATGGCCCGGTCCAGCGCGGCGCGCAGCCGGGCCCAATCGGCTGGCGTCGTGGCGGCGGAGGTGACATAGGGCAGGGCCGGGGCTGGATCGGTCATCGCCAAGACCCGGGTACCCGTCAGCGAGCCCGGTTCGTGGCGGGCCATCAGGCCGTGGGTGACGCAATCGATGGCGGCCACGTCCGCCTCCCCCCGGACGATCATGGCGATGGAGAGGTGGTGCTTGCCCGCCACTTTGACCGCGCCGAAAAATTTCCCCTCCCTGGCCAGGGGGGCGATGGCATGGCGCAGCACGTTCATGCCGGATTGGGAATCCCAGTCGTTGATGGCGCAGACGCCGCCGCGCAAATCTTCCAGGCTTTCCGCCGGGTTCTGGGCCCCGACCACGATCAGGCTCCGGTAGTTGGGGCCGTCGCAGCCCTTCGCGCCATAGACCGGCGTGGCCAGCAGGGTCAGATCATCCGTGAAATGCTTCAACAGGGGATAGCCGCAGGTTTGGCTCAACAGCAAGTCCGGCGTCCGCCACAATTCTTCGCGCCCGCCCGCCCGCCACAGCTCCGCCGGCACGCCTTCCAGCCCCTCCCGCCGGCAGGCCC
>JAYGEB010000409.1:0-3265 GCA_046582595.1 Alphaproteobacteria bacterium
CGGAAATTCTGACATAGTCGCCAGGCGGCCTCTCGATCGGGCGCTTCTTGTCATCGGCGTCAAGGGTGACGTTGGCGGTTTCGATGCGTAAATGACCGCCCCGGGGCATGGCGTCGCGGGCGTTGATCGATAGATTTAGAATGGCTTGTTCAAGTTGGACGGGATCGACCTGGCAATGGTACACATTGGGGGCCAAAACGAAGGTGATTTCAATTTGCTCCGCCAGGCTCCGTTTGATCAAGGGCTGCATATCGCGCAGCAGGGCATTTGCGTCCACCTGGCGCACTTCAAGAGACTGCTGCCGGGAAAATGCGAGCATGCGGGCGGTCAAGGCGGCGGCCTGGTTTATGGCCCGCATGGTTGGTTCCAGTAAACTGGCGAATTGATGATCAGGCCCCAGATCTTCCCGCAAAAGGGAAAGATTACCCATCATGACCGCCAGCAGGTTATTGAAATCATGGGCGATGCCGCCGGTCAACTGCCCAATGGCTTCCATTTTTTGGGCTTGCAGCAACTGGGATTCCACCCTGCGCAGTTCCGAAACATCCATGCCGACGGCGCCCACGCCGATTACTACGCCATTGGCGTCCGTGACCGGAAATTTCGTGGACAGAATACGATGCACCTCGCCATCCGCGAACTCGACATCCAATTCCTGGGTACAAATCTCTCCGCCGCGCGCCACTTCCCGGTCGTCCGCGACGGTAACTTCGGCTTGGCGGGCGGGGTAGACTTCACTTACGGTTTTACCCAAAACCTCGCCGGGCGATAAACCCAGCCATTGCTCATACCGGCGGTTGACCAGAACAAACCGCCCCTCCAGATCCCTCAGGATAATCGAATTGGGCGTATGCTCGGCGACGATCTTGAACAATGCCTCCAACTGCAAGCGCTCTGAAATATCCCGCAAGGAGCCGACGAAAAGCGGTTGTCCGCCAAACGAGGTACGGCTGATGGCCAGTTCCAGGTTCAGCGTCCGGCCATCCTTGTGCCGGCCAAGCACCTCGCGTGGACCCTTGTTAATGATAGTTGAATGTCCGGTATCCATGTAGTCCGAGAGATAGCCGTCGTGCCGGGAATGATCCGGCTCGGGCATAAGCATCCTGATGTTTTGGCCAATCACCTCCGTCGAGATGTAGCCGAATATGATTTCGGCCGCCTGATTGAAAGAGGATACATCGCCGGACATATCAATGGTGATCAGGGCATCGACCATATTGGACATGACCGTGTCGATGAAGGTCTCACCTTCCAGCCGCGCCGCCTCGGCCAGATTGCGTTCGGCGATTTCGTCTTGCAGGCGTTGATTAGCGTCATTGAGGGTTTGCGTCCGCTCGGCGATGCGTTCCTCAAGCGAGGCATGGGCCTGCCGTAACTCGGCTTCGCTTCGTTTTCGTTCCGTCACGTCAATGGCGACGCCGGTCATCCGGACCGCCTTGCCCCCGTCATCCCGGATGACCAGGGCGCGTGCATTCATATCCCGCACCTCGCCATCATTCCGGCGGATAATACGATAATCGATATTGTATTCGGCGCCATCTTCCAGCGACCGGCGCACGGCCTCCTCGACCTTCGCCACGTCATCGGGATGCAAGCTGGCCATGAAATCATCCGACATGACGCCGGTGTATTCCTCGGCCGAATGGCCGGACATGGACAGCATCCGGGAATCCCAGAAATGCGTGTCGTCGATCAGGTCCCAACTCCAGGTGCCGATCGGGGCCGCATCAAGCGACAGTTCCAAGCTTTCTTCGCTTTGTTGCAATGCGTCCCGTGTGCGCCGTTGGCTGGTGACATCATGCACCAGGCAACTTAACCCAATAAACTCGTTATCCTCGCCCCACACGGCGGCCGCCGAATGCTGGAAAGCCTGTTTCACGCCTGAAGCAGCCGATGTTTCAGCTTCGACCACTCCACCGGCAAAAAATTTACCCGTTGTAAGAACCTGGCGCAATTCTGTTTCGACGGACTGCGCCACGCGGGGCAGCATTTCGTGAAATGTACGGCCAATGTGGTCCTCGGACGGTAAACCACTCAGTGCCGCAAGCGCACCGTTCACATAGACATAACGCAACTCCGCATCGAAGACACAGAATCCCGTGGGCAGGTGATCGAATACGCGGGCGAGGTCAAGCAGCCGGCGCCGGTCGGCCTCCCCTTCCACTGAATCAATCGTCCTCATTAAGACCCCGCCTGGACCGTCCCCACGATCATGAAGCCGCGCCGTCCCGTACATTGCAACACCCAGGAGTTAACAAATTGGCTGCAACAAATACACAAAAATATACCATTCATTACGCGACGCGGTGGAGATTCAAAAAATTCGCGGCATGTTCGAATTCTTCCCGCAGGCGCGCGGCATAAGCCTCCGCCTCGGCGTCACGGCCCCATTTTTCCGCCTGAAACTCGTTGTCCAGCCGGGCCGCTGCCCAGGCTGTCGAAACATCGGCGCCGACGCCACTGACCGCCAGGCCCAGCACCAGGGAACCGGCGATGGTGACCAAATCATTCAGGGCCGCCAGTTCCATGATGTCATGGCCATCGACCGCCCGGCGCAGGGCGGCCAAAGCATCTTTCTCCTGGACAATGTGGTCTAGGCCATGGGTTGTCGCAAGCCGGGCGCCGTGCCGCGACGCGGCCCAATCAAGCCAGGGCGACCAACGCTGTTCCTGACGCAGGACCAGTTCCGCCGGTCCCTCGGCCCGATAGCACAACAGGTCCGTTTGGCCAAATCCCGCCAGATTATCCACCACCGCATCACGTTGCCCGGCAATCATGTCGATGGCGGTGTTGGCCAGGCGCGACAGGGGCATGCCTTCGGGCTCGATTTTATCGCCCTGACGGCGCCACTCCTCGGCAATGGCCGCCGCCACGGCCTCCCCCGGTACGGCGAAAGCGGCCTTTTTAGGCGTCCTGATGGGCCGGCCGTCCAATTCGACGGCAAAACCCGCCGCCGTGGGCGCGACGGCGACCTTGTCATAAAACCGCTTCATTCCGCCTCCAATAGTTTGCCCGCCGCGCCCTTGATGACCACGCTGGAGGCCCCGCCACGCCAAAAAAGCGGGACAACATTAGTCAAAATTGCTCTAACGTTGAATTTCCGGGCCAGCTACCACGGCGGATGAGGAGATCGAGCGTGGGTCGCGCGGGGTCCAGCGGTCCTGCTCCACGGTGGCGATGAACTCGGCCACCGCCTGGTTGAAGGCGGCGGGCTCCTCCAGATTGGCGGCGTGCCCCGTGCGCGGCAAAATCACCAGCCCGGATG
>JAYGEB010000467.1:0-6386 GCA_046582595.1 Alphaproteobacteria bacterium
AGGTTTTCTGAAATTTCAGGCGGCCGCACCGCGACACGGAAAAATCGGGTCAGGGCCGAGGTTTGCCGCGCCGCCGCGGCCGCGCCAACCGCCGCTTTTGAACCCCCCGCCGTTACCGGAGGCGGCTTCGCCGGGGCCTCCCTGACTGTTGGCTTGCTCTCCACGATCGGGGGCGCTTCAATCCGCCACCATTGGCACTCGGGCTTTTTGACCGCGCCCGACGGCATGACGGTCTGGCAAAAGGCCGCGCCACGCAAATCAGCACCCCGGAGATTGGCCCCGGTGAAGTTGGTTTGGCTTAGATTGGCGCCGCGCAGGTTCGCCGCCGCCAGATTGGCGCCGGTTAAATCAGCGCCCCGCAAATCGGTTCCCTGCAAGTTGGCGCGGGTCAAATCAGCGCCGCGCAATAGCGCGCCCGTCAACTGGGCGCCCGCCAAATTGACCTGTTGCAAATTGACGCCGCGCAAATTGGCCCGGCGCAAATCCGCCGAGCCAAAATCCAGATTGCGCAGATCGGAGCCCAGTAAATTGGCGCCGATCATTTTTACCTTGCCGCTTTTCCCCGGTTGCAGCAAAAGACATCCGGCGCAGGTCTTCATGGACTTGAACCGCTTCTGGCCGATTTGGTCGATCTCTTCAAAGGCCAAAGCCACGCCAAGCGGCGGGGCGGCGAATACCGCCGCGAGACCGATGGCAATCATGGCGGCCCGAACATGCATCATGGGGCCTGTTATAGCATGGCCACCCGTGGCGCCGCGCGGTCATTTAACGCGCGCCAGGCCGCCCGCTCCCCCTCCCGGCCACCCCCAAAACATTCTTGCGGGATCATCCTCATTGGGTGGCCAGGTGGGGGAGCGGGCGGCTTGGCGATCCCAGTCAAACTGGAGGCGCCCTAAAAATCCAGTGGCAAACCCAGATGCCGGTCATAAATCATATCACGGTGCGCAATCAGAACGGCGTCGATGGGCAGGGTTGCGGGGGCCTGATACGCCCTTCGCAAAACCGGCGGCATGGGGTTCAGGTCCTCCGCCATGGGCGCCACCAATTGCGAGAATGCGGCCCAGTACAGATCGGCGGCGGTGAAAGCGTCACCGACGAAATAGCCGCTGCCCGCCACCGCCTGGGCCCGCAGCTTCTCGGCCAGCATGGCCAAGATACCGGCGCAGGCGGCCTCCGCCCGTGCCGCCGCCGCCGGGGAATAGCCGTAACGGGCCGCCAGAACCTCCGGCGTTCGACGCAACTTGGGATCATCCGAGGCGGCAAATAGCATCCCGATCAGAGACAGCCGCCGCAGCCAGGCAAAACCGCCCTCCGAGGCGATTTCGGTGATCAGGCCGAACATCTCCGCCCGCTGGGCGGACGCGCGGGGCAACAGGCTGGGTTCGGGCGCGATGCGTTCACCCAACATGATAATCTCGTGCCAGCCCACCCGCGGCGGTTCATCGTGGTAGACCGCGACGGGGGCGTTGCGATGGCCGGTCCAGGCAAATAATTCAGGATTATCCCGGCCGCCTTTCTGTGCGACGGGAATGTAGGCGAATTTTTTGAATTCAAAGATGAATTTCGCGGCCTGACTCCAGGGGCCCGGCACCCCCATGGTCAGCGCCAGACGCAGCCCGCCTTGGTTCTTGGCATCCTCGACACTTACATAGTCCAAAATAGAGCTCCATGATTGCAATATTCACTGCCCATGGTTTAAACCATATGACATTCTTTGCCCCGGAGAATTTGGCGCATGAGCAAGGCATTCACCAAGGAGACCGACAGGGACGAGGACCTGCCCGAGATATCAGCGCCTCTACCGCCCGGCGGCAAAAATTATTTGACGCCCGGCGGCCACGCCCGCCTCCAGGAGGAGTTGCACCAATTGCGCCGGGTGGAGCGGCCACGGGTGGTCGAGGTTGTGTCCTGGGCGGCGGGCAACGGCGACCGATCGGAGAACGGCGATTATCTGTACGGCAAGAAGCGCCTGCGCGAGATCGACCGCCGCGTCCGCTATCTGATGAAACGCCTGGAAATCGCCGAGGTGGTGGATGTGAACCGGCAGAAAAACCGCGCCCGGGTCTTCTTCGGCGCCACCGTGACCTACGAGACGGGCAAGGGCGAGGAACGCACGGTCCGCATCGTCGGGGCCGACGAGGCGCGCCAGGATCAAGGCGAGGTAAGCTGGGTCTCCCCCATCGCCCGCGCCCTGCACAAGGCCGCCGAGGGCGACGTGGTCAAGCTGCGCACGCCGGCGGGAGTGGAGGAGATCGAAGTTATCGAGATAACCTACACGCCCTGAACGGCGCCGGGGCCGGTCTTGCCGTTCCGCTTCAACCAACCTCGTCCCGCAGCCAGGCCAGGAAATCGGGATTGCCGCCCTGGATCGGCAGGCCGATGACACAAGGCAGATCATAAGAATGCAAGGTCTTGATCCGTTCCGTGACCCGCGCGGTCATATCCCGGCGGGTCTTCACCAGCATGGCGACTTCCTCGTCTTCCGCCAGCGCGCCTTCCCAGCGGTAGATCGAGGTCATGGGGCCAAGAATATTGGCGCAGGCGGCCAGGCGCTCGTCGACCAGGGTCCGGGCAATTGTCTTGGCCTCCCCGGCGTTGGCGCAAGTCACATAAAGCAGGCTCAACTCTTCCATTTCACCCCCCCCTTCCCTAGCCGTTGTCTTGACGGAAACGGAATGCCAGATGCACGGCGGCGGCAAACAACACCAAGGCGCCGCCTTGATGCAGCACCGCCAGGGGCACCGGGACGGCCCACAGCAGGGTGGCGATGCCCAAGGCCAATTGCAAGGCCAGCGCCAGCAGCGTCAGATGTAGGGCCCGGCGGGCCAAAGGCTCCAGCTCCAATCGACGGCGTCCCTGGCCCCGGCTTCTGAGCCATAGCCCCAAGATCAGCAAGGTCGTCAAATAGGCGCCGATGCGGTGGTCGAATTGTACCGTCACCGGGTTCTCGAACAGATTGAGCCATCCGGGCGCAAGTTCGGCCAGTTCGGGCGGCAGCCAATAGGCGTTCATCATGGGGAACGTATTGTAGACCAAGCCCGCATCCAGACCGGCGACCAAGGCCCCCGAAAGCACCTGTAGAAAAATCACCGCGACGATAAGCCCGGACCAGATACCCCCCTCGCGCCCGGCCAACCGGCCGGGAGGCTGTTTGACGAGCAAATCCAGGGCGGTCCAGATGAGGCCGCCAAAGATGACAAACGCCACGCCCAGATGCACCGCCAGACGGTATTGGCTGACATCGGGCCGGTCCACCAGGCCGCTCTTGACCATCCACCAGCCGATCAGGCCCTGCAATCCGCCGGCCAGGAAAAGACCGAACAAGGCCAGCCGCCGCCGCCGTTCAATGCGTCCGCTGAACAGGAACCACAACAAGGGCAGCGCGAACACCAAGCCGACGGCGCGGCCGAGAAGGCGATGGGAGTACTCGAAATAGAAAATGCCCTTGAATTCGGACAGGGTCATGCCCCGGTTGATTTTCCGGTACTCCGGATATTCCTTGTACTTTTCGAAGACCTCCCGCCAGGCCGCCTCGCCGACGGGCGGCAGCACGCCCATCAGAGGCCGCCATTGCACCATGGAGAGACCGGAGTGGGTCAGCCGCGTGGCCCCGCCCAATATCACCATCGCGGCCACCATCGCGGCCACGACCAGCAGCCAGCCGGCGACCAGGGGCCGCGCCCGAATGGCCCGCGCCGCGCCTTGGTCCGCTAAGAATTCAAAGCTCATTATCTGTTTTTTTTACAGCAGGTTACACGGTTTATTTTTTCTAATCACTCAAACCAAGGAAAAAGGGGCCGGCCCCACCGGGACCGCCCCCAATTTCACAATTCACGGTATTGGTCGGAGCGAGTGGATTCGAACCACCGACCCCCACACCCCCAGTGTGATGCGCTACCAGGCTGCGCTACGCTCCGACGGAATAAGCATCAAACCAATTGGTCCGGTGCGAATTCAGGTGGAATATAACGGCCACCACCCGACGAGACAAATGCTATCACCGCCCAACTCAGTTATTTGTTCCCGGCGGACGCAAAATATCGCGTAATTCGCCCAGTTCGGCGGCCAAATGCAGAAGCTTACGCCGATGCGCGGCCGACAGGCCGTCGCCGCCGCCCTTGCCCGCCACCGTCCCGTCCTCCGCCGGCCCGGGTTCCAGGGGCGAGTCCACCGCCCTCTCGGCCGTTGGTGCCGCCGGCGCGCCGCTCTGCCGCCGGGTCCGCGCCGCCGCCACGCCGGCCGCGCTCAAGGCGCCGGGAGCCGAGGGGGAGCGGCCCGATTCCATGATCGATTTCGAGCCAATTTCGCGCAGCAATTTTTGCACGCCCTTGATGGTGTAGCCATCCGAGTAGAGCAAATGGCGAATGCCGCGCAACAGGTCCACATCTTCGGGCCGGTAATACCGCCGGCCGCCGCCGCGTTTCAGCGGCTTGACCTGAGAAAACTTGCTCTCCCAAAAGCGCAGGACGTGCTGGGGAACCTCTAAATCCGTGGCCACTTCACTGATCGTGCGGAAAGCGCCCGGCGCCTTGGTTCGTCTGCGCCTTTCAGGGACGCCGCCTACGGTCTCTGCCATGGCCTCATCGATCTCAGTCATCAGTACCGAAGGTGGCGGCCGCCGCCAAACCACTCAAATTCCGATTGACCTGTTCTTTCAGCACGTGGCTGGGACGAAAGACCAGCACGCGGCGCGGCGCGATTGGCACTTCTTCACCGGTCTTGGGGTTGCGGCCAATGCGACCGCCCTTTTGCCGAACTGAAAAACTGCCGAAAGAAGAAACCTTTACAGTCTCTCCTTCAACCAAACTATCACACATTTCGGCGAGTACGGATTCAACCAATTGGGCGGATTCGTTACGCGACAAGCCGACCTCTTGGTACACGGCCTCACTTAATTGTGCTCGTGTCACGGTATTGCCTGCCACAGCCCGTCCCCTCGTTCCGTCAGGGGCCGAAACGTAGCAAATTGGAAGTTTTCAGTCAATATCAAAGGGATGCGGCCCGCAGTTTAAGTAAAATAATGATTCTCGCCACATCCGAGGCCATGGCAAGCCAGCGTGGGCCCCCAGCAATCAAGCAGATTTATGCCGCCTTGACCCTACCAGCGGGCCAGCACGGCGCCCCAGGTAAAGCCACCGCCCATGGCTTCCATCAAAACGACGTGACCCTGTTTGATACGTCCATCGGAAACCGCCTCGTTCAGGGCCAAGGGCACGGAGGCGGCCGAGGTGTTGCCGTGTTGGCCAACGGTCAGCACGATCTTTTCCGAGGGCAGTTTCAACTTTTTCGCGGTGTGATCGATGATCCGCCGGTTGGCCTGATGGGGCACCAGCCAATCAATGGCGTCCGGCTGCAAATTATTGGCTTCCAGGGCTTCCGTGACGACGCTGGTCAGGTTGCCGACCGCATGGCGGAACACCTCGCGCCCGCGCATGCGCAAAAATCCCGCCGTCCCGGTGGACGAGGGGCCGCCGTCCACATACAGCATGTCATGATGGCGGCCATCGGCATGCAGATGGGTCGACATGATACCGCGCCGGTCCGTGCCGGCACCTTCGGTCCCATCCTCCGCGCGCAAGATAACGGCGCCCGCGCCATCGCCGAACAACACGCAGGTCGCGCGATCCTCCCAATCCAGGATGCGCGAGAAGGTTTCGGCCCCGATGACCAGAACATTGCGGGCCTGGCCGGCCTTGATGAAGTTATCCGCCACCGCCAAGGCATATATGAAACCGGAGCAAACCGCTTGCACATCGAAA
The DNA here is from genome assembly GCA_046582595.1 of Alphaproteobacteria bacterium. Lineage (GTDB taxonomy): Bacteria > Pseudomonadota > Alphaproteobacteria. Next base: position 5,760 of record JAYGEB010000467.1, read on the forward strand.
GCGGGGATGCCCGCCACGCCAAGGCGGGCCTGCACCGTGGTCGCGGTGGCGGGAAAGGTTTCATCGGGGGTGGCGGTCGCCAGGACGATCAAATCCAACTCGGTGGCCGCCATGCCGGCGGAGGCCAGAGCCTCGACGGCGGCATTGTAGGCCAGATCCGAGGTCAGTTCCCCGTCGGCGGCAATATGGCGGTTGGAAATTCCCGTGCGGGACACGATCCATTCGTCGGAGGTATCAACCTTGGTCGCCAGTTCTTCGTTGCCGAGACAGCGTTCGGGCAGATAACCACCGCATCCTATGAAAACGGACCTGATCATTTTTTTAGCATGCTCTATCGGGCCGCGGCCCGGTCCCGTGTTTGGTCCGGCCTGTTATCGGCATCGGAGAAATGTGCCATATCCGCATTGATGCGGCCAACCAGATCGTCGGTCACCATATCCACCGTCAGCCCAATGGCCGTCGCGAAACCGACGTCGTCCATGCCGCCATGGCTTTTGACGCTGACGCCGTTCAGGCCCAACAGGACGCCGCCGTTGTGATGGCGTGGATCGATCCGGTCGCGCAGCGCCTTCATGGACGGCTTGGCCAGCAAATAGCCCAACCTGGACAGCATGGATTGACGGAACG
>JAYGEB010000057.1:0-12607 GCA_046582595.1 Alphaproteobacteria bacterium
CGGTTTTCAAGACCGGTCCCTTCAACCACTCGGGCACCCATCCAAATTTCAGCGGCATAGATAACGTTACTGGCGTGGTCTTTCAACATTGACATTCAGCCGGGCGCCGTCCCCATCGACCAAGATGCCCGGCATGGTCATGGGACGGTCATACCATTTTCACCCAATGGTCATACCCTGGTCATACCGCAATCCTACCGCCATCATGCCGGAATCATGCCACCGCCCGGATAGGGTCGCCCGGGCGCTGGCGGGTCCGCCAATCAGGGTCGATGTGGACCTCCGCCATCGCAGGCGGCAAGGGCGGTTGGCCAAGGATCAGGTCGGCGGCCTTTTCCACCGCCATGATGGTGGGCGCATTTAAATTTCCGTTCGGGATGGAGGGAAAGATCGAGGCATCGACCACCCGCAGCCCGGCCAATCCGCGCACCCGGCAATCGGGGTCCAGCACGGCCATCGGATCGCCCTTGGCGCCGATCTTGCAAGTGCAGGAAGGGTGGTAGGCGCTTTCCACATTGGCCCGCACCCAGGCATCGATCTCACCGTCCGTGGCGATCTCCACGCCGGGCTGAAGTTCGCCGCCGCGATAGGCATCGAAGGCGGGCTGGCCGATGATCTCCCGCGTCAGGCGGATGCCGGCGCGGAAGCCGCGCCGGTCGGCCTCGTTATCGAGATAGTTGAAGCGGATTTCGGGTTTATCCCAAGGGCTGGGCGAGGTGGCCGCGACGCGGCCGCGGGCTTGTGGCTTGTTGGGGCCCGCATGGACCTGAAAGCCGTGGCCGCCGAACGCCGCCCGGCCGTCATAGCGCAGGGCGGCGGGCAGAAAGTGAAATTGGATATCGGGCCATTTCAGACCCGCGCGGGAGCGGATGAAGCCTCCGGCTTCGAAATGATTGGTGCCGCCCAGACCGGATTTCGTCAGATACCAGCGGGCGCCGATAAGGAACTTGGCGAAGGGGCCCAGATGGCCATTCAAGGTGATGGGCCGGAGGCATTTGAACTGCAAGCAGACTTCCAGGTGGTCGGCCAGATTGGCACCGACGCCGGGCAGGACGTGGAGCCGGGGTAGGCCCGCCGCCGCCAGCACGCGCTCCGGCCCGATACCGGATAGCTGCAACAGGTGCGGCGAGCCAATGGCGCCGGCGGCGAGAATAACCTCGCGCGAGGCCCGGACGAAGCGGCGGACGCCCTTCACCTCGAATTCCACCGCCACGGCCCGTTTTCCGTTCATGACGACCCGGTGGCACAAGGCCCCGGTCGCGACCCTAAGGTTGCCCCGCCGCCGGACGGGTTTCAGGTAAGCGTTGGCGGCGCTCCACCGCACGCCCCCTCGGACCGTCATGTCCATGCGGCCGAAACCTTCCTGCTGGCGGCCATTGCAGTCGGGCGTAACAGGGTATCCGGCCTCGCGCCCGGCATCGATAAAGGCCTGGTACAATGGGTTCGCCATGCCGTTGCCGTTACAGATGTGCAAGGGCCCCTCGCCGCCCCGGTATTCATCGCCGCCATGGGCGCGGGTCTCTGACTTGCGGAAATAGGGCAGGCAATCCTTGTAGGCCCAGCCCTGGGCGCCCAGGCTCTCCCATTCGTCGAAATCACGGGCATGGCCGCGCACATGGACCATGCCGTTGATGGACGAGCTGCCGCCCAGCACCTTGCCCCGGGGGCAGTTCATGCGGCGGCCGTTTAGATAGGGTTCGGGTTCGCTCGCAAATCCCCAATTGTAGCGTGCCAAATGCATCGGGATGGACAGGGCCGCGGGCATCTGGATCAAGGGGCCGCGGTCATGGCCGCCAAATTCCAGCAACAAAACCGTGTTGCCGGGATCCTCGGACAGGCGGTTGGCCAGCACGCAGCCGGCCGAGCCGGCGCCGGCGATGACAAAATCGAATACCTGGGCCGTGGACGCCTTATCCATTCCGATTGCCTACGTCCCGGTTCAAACCGCGCGCGCCGCCAGGCACGGAATGGTCAGCTTGGCCATGGCCTGGGTTTTTAATGGCCCGTCCCCCTTTTTGCGCCACGTTCAAGCAATTGTGACGTCACCGCATTGCCGAAGTAAAGGTTGGTTCCGTGCCTCTAAAGGCGGTCGTATTCCACCTCGAAACGGCCCAGAAAATCCCTCGAATAGGCGGCATAGTCGAAATCCAAGGCGGAGGTGTATTCCGAAACCATGCTCCACATGGCCTCGCGCAGCAGGGAGGCGCATTTCATGGCCAAAAACCGGCGCTGCAATTCTTCGCCCGCCGGTTGCCCGAAATAGGCTTCCAGCAGCCAGACTTCCCGTGCTTGCGGCAGGCTGTTGTTGGAGGCCAGATTGGCCAGGTCGAAAAGCGGGCTGGTCAGCCCCGCATGCTCCCAATCGATCAGCCAAATCCGTGTTCCATCATCAATGAAATTGGCCGCCAGCAAATCATTGTGGCCCAAAACGATGCTGACCGGCCCGGCGATATTTTCCAAGCGTTCGTTGGCGGCCCGCAGCCTGACGATCTCCGGCGCCATGCGGCCGCCTTGTTCATCTAAAAAATTGGCATAGTCGCGGCAAACCCGAAAGGGCCAAAAGCCGCAGACCGGCCCTCTTAGATGGCGGTAGGCGTCAACGTGGGTGCGCTGGATAAGCGGCAAAATCTTGGCCAGATTGGCCTGGATGCGGACGTCTTCCGCGCCAAGGGTCCGGCCCTCGATATAGTCGACGACGACCGCCCTCGCCCCGGCGTAATGGACCGCCGGCGCGACCCCGGCGGCGGCGGCGGCCCGGTTGCAGGCGGCATCGTTGGCCCGCCAGACACCATGCACGGGAACATCGCCATTGACCCTGACGACGTATTTACCCGCCCCATCCTCGACCAGAAAGCTGTCATTCGATATCCCGCCCGCCAGACGGACGGGCCTGACCGGCCCGGACCAGCAGGGCAGCCGCGCGGCAATCTGTTCGGTTTCCAACATGGATCGACTAATACCACATTGCGCGCCATCGGGATGATCGGCCGCGATGCAACTGCCAAGCGTCAGCCAATTACCTCCCGCAACGCCGCCTCGAAGGCTTCATCGTCCCAGCCGAAGGGGCCCTTGTCGCCGGCGTAGGCGATCTTGCCGTCTTCATCGACGAGGAACAGGCGCATGGGCAGGCCGACATATTTTTCGTCGATATCGTTGTCGATGCCGTCGATCAGCATGGGCATATGCACATCCAGCCCAATCTGACAGGCGGCGGCGACCTCGGTGCGTTCGTCGTCCGTGGTCGGTTCGTCGTAGAGAATATCCTCGATCAGATTGTTGGGCACCTGCCAGCCGCGCTTGGGGTGGGCCTCGCGGATATAGACGAGATAGAACTGAACCCGGTCTTTGTACTTGGCATGGAGTTCGTTAAGGCGCACGGCCTTTTTACGAAACGGGGGTCAGGTATAGGAGCCGAAAACCAGGCCCACCGGCTTACCCCGCAGATCCGATAACCGGACCTGTTCGCCCGTGCGCCGGCGGTCGGCGCCAAGCACATCCGCCGTGAAGTCCGGTGCTTGCGTGCCGAGCTTGGGCACATTGGCCTCGCGGGCTTTTTGCGTCGCCATATGCGCCTCGAACTGTGCTTCGCTGATATCCGAAATTTCAAGCCACACCTGGCGTTTCCCCGCCATATCCATGGCGGCGTATTGCTCCAGGGTGACGGGGCTGACCTTGTCCATTCAATTGTTCCTTTGGCTTTGGAGGCGTGATCTTCTTCCCTGGGCACGATGCCGCGAAACCGCAAATCGACGGCATGGCGGGCGATGTCCCGGACCGGGCGCCGGGCGGGATCATACCATTCCACGGTCCGGTTAAGCGAGCCCGGCAACAATATCGGTACCCGGACCCTAAATATGGCCGGCGCGGTTACCCAACTGTCCTTCGAATGGTAATGCCGGGGCCATGGTGTTGGCGTTAAATTTGGTTTCGGTGAACAAAATACATGGTGCAGGGCAATGGATTTCGCACTCAGTCCCGAACAGCAAATGATTTACGACTATGGCGGCAAGCTGGCGCAGACCTTCGATCATAAATACTGGTTGGAAAAGGCTAGGAATTGCGAATTCCCCTGGGAACTTTGGCAACAGACCGCGAAGGACGGTTTTGCCGGCCTGATGCCAAAGTTCCCGGGGGAATACGGCGGCGGCGGCCTGGGCCTTTTGGAAATGGCGCTGCTGATTGAGGGGATGAGCAACCATGGCCTGCCCCTGTTGATGTATGTGGTCGGGCCCACCATGTCGCTCGGCCATATCAACCAGCATGGCACGCCGGAACAGAAATTCCGCTATCTGCCCGATGCCGCCGCCGGCAAGACCATATTCTGTTTTGCCATCACGGAGGCGGACGCGGGCAGCAATGCCATGCGCATCCAAACCGTCGCGAAGGCGAATGGCGACCGTTTCAAATTGAACGACGCAAAGGTCTTCATCACCGGGGTCGATGTTTCCGATCATGCCGTGGTGGTGGCCCGCACCACGCCGCATGACCAGGTCCAGCGCAAGACCGACGGCTTCCCGCTGTTCATCGTGGACATGAAGGCCAAGGGGGTGGAATTTCACGCCATCGACATGAGCCTGGTCAATCCGGAGCGGCAATTCACCCTGTTTTTCGACGACGTGGACCTGGGCCCCGAAGACGTATTGGGCGAAGTCGATAAAGGTTTCGGAATTCTGTTCGATCTGTTGAACCCCGAGCGGGTGACGATCGGGGCCATGGCCTGCGGCATTGGCCGCTTCGCCCTCGAACGGGCGGTGGCCTATACCTCCGAACGGGTCGTCTTCAACGGGCCCACGGGGCCTATCAAGGTGTCCAGCACCCCCTGGCCGCCGCCAAGACCCAGGTGGAGCTGCCGTCGCTGATGCTGCGCCAGGCGGCCTGGCAGTTCGACCGTGGCGAGGAGGCCGGTCACGCCGCCAACATGGCCAAATATGCCGCCGCCGAGGCCGGGATCTTGGCCGTGGAGGCGGCTTTGCAGGCCCACGGGGGCAACGGTTTTACCCAGGAATACGGCCTGTATGATCTGTATTCCATGGCCCGCCTGTTGCGCACGGCGCCGATCAACCGGGAACTGATCCTCAACTACATCGGCGAAAAAGTCATGGGCATGCCGCGCTCCTATTAGAGCATTTTCAATGTAGTCTGAACCGCCCGCTCCCCCGCCCGGCCACCCATCGATCATGATCCCGCAAGAATGTTTTGGGGGTGGCCGGGTGGGGGAGCGGGCGGCCCGGTCATTCAACGTTAGTTGAAAATGCTCTAGAAACATTGTTAACCGATTATTAGGCAAATTTGTTGTAGGAATTTCGGGTAATTGGTGCAACAGCAAGGGTTTTTGCGGCCCATGAGCTTTTATGGTCCACCACGGGAACAGCTAGGCCAAGTCGCCTCAAACCTGCTGCAGGTTGAGAAGGTCTACCGGCAGCATGGCCTGTCCACCTTCATGCACGACAATTTGGTCGCCTTCATGCGCAACGAACATTTCGTCCGCGACCAGCCTTTCGTGACGGCGTTGCTGGCCAATGCGGATGGCGAGACCGACGAGGCGAAAATCTGGCGTCTGCACACTTGCTGCTGGGCCGCCCGGTCGGCCTTGGGGGTGGACGGCGATTTTGTCGAGTGCGGTACCTACAAAGGCTTTTACGCCGGCGTCATGGTTCAGTACCTGAAATTTCTGACCGTTCCGCGGCAGTTTTACCTTTACGATTCCTTTGCCGGTCTGCCTGAACGATGGTCCACGGAACTGGAGCGCAAACAGGCAAATCCCGGCTATCAATGGGACGGCGTCCATGAGGACGTGGTCGACCGCTTTGGTCATTTTCCCAATATCCAGGTGGTCAGGGGTATCGTGCCCGACGTCTTCGATACGGTGCTGCCCGATCGCATCGCCTTTCTGCATTTGGATTTGAACGCCGCCGCCGCCGAGACGGCCGCGCTGGACCGTCTGTTGCCGCGCCTGAGCGATGGCGCCATGGTGGTGCTTGATGATTTCGGCCGCCAGGAGCAGCAGGATTTGTGCCAGGCGCATGTGGAATGGTGGCACCGGCATGATCATTCCGTACTGGAATTACCCACCGGTCAAGGCCTGGTAACCTACCGGAAACCCGCCGCCTGAAGCCAATTGTCCCCGCCCGTGGTTTCCTGCCATAGTGGCCCATGACCTTTAGAATATCAGCCCTCGCGTTGGTCGTTTCCGTTTTTCTAACTTTTTCGCAGAGGGCAAACGGCCAACCCGTGAACGACGGCGAAGCCTGCTTGGAGGGCAGCGGCCAAGCGGTTTTGGATGAGGCCTTTTGCCGCCGCGCGCTGTCGCGGCAAGGCCGGGACGGAATGGAGCGGGGCGCCTTGCGGACCGCCCGCGCTAGGGCCCTGGCGAACCTGGGCGAAACCGAGGCGGCGCGCTCAATTGAGCGGCGATCCCAGGACCGCCGTGGCCGATCTAAACCGCGCCGTCGCCTTAAATCCCTTTTTTGCCGATGCCCTGGCCCATCGTGGCGCGGCGCACTTGCGGACGGGTGATGAGAACAGCGCGCTGGCCGACTTCGACCGGGCCCTGGCGGTCCGGCCAAAATCGTCACTGGCCCTGTTCCTGAAAGCTGTCGTGCGCTTCAAACAGGGCCGCTTTGACCGGGCCGGGCAATTGTTCCGCGCCGTCCTGGCCTTGACGCCCGTGCGCCATCCCATCGCCGCCCTATGGTTTGCCGCCGCCACTGCCCGTCAGGGGGATGACGCCGCCGCGGCCTTGCGGCCCTATTTATGGTGGTGGGAAGACGGCGTCTGGCCGTCGCCATTGGTAAAATTATGGTCGGGCGCCGCTAGACCCGATGCCGCCGCCACGGCCATTCTGCGCCTGAGCGGCGACCGCCGGGCCCAGGGCGCTTTCTTTTTGGGCCAATGGTATTTGGTCCAGGGCGACGCAGTGGCCGCGCGGGCGTGGCTGGACCGGACCCGGCGTCATGGCGGCCCGAAAATGATGGAAGTCTACGCCGCCGGCCCGGCGGAGGGCGATTAAGGCCAATTCAATGGCTTTTATGCGGCGGCCTCCAGCACCATGGCCGCCGCCTTTTCGCCGATCATGATGGACGGCGCGTTGGTGTTGCCGGAGGTCAGGGTCGGCATGATGGAGGCATCCGCCACGCGCAGGCCGCCGATGCCGCGGACGCGGAGCTGGTCATCGACCACGGCCATGTCATCGGCGCCCATCTTGCAGGTGCCTATGGGGTGGTAGGCGGTCTCGGCGGTGTCCTTGACCCATTGCAGCAACTCCCCATCATCGTCCATGGCCGCGCCGGGGGCAATTTCGAGACCGCCCATGGGGGCCATGGCCGGGGCCTCCATGATCTTGCGGACGATGCGCATGCCGGCCAGGGTGACCTCGCGGTCGTATTCGACGGAGAGGAAATTGAAGCGGATCTTGGGTGGCGCCTTGCTGTCGCCCCCCTCGATATGGATGGAGCCCGTGGATTCCGATCTGAGCGTGTGGGTAATCACGGTAACGCCGGACTGCTTGGCCAGCTTGAAGCCATCGGCCACCAAAAACGGGATCCAGCCGATACTGACGTCGGGAGATGCCAGACCGGGGCGGCTGCACACATAGGCCCTGATCGGCGAGGCGGGCAGGCCCAGCAGGCCCGTGCCCGTGAACGCGTAGCGCAGGGCCTGAAACACCGTGCCGATACCCCTCATCTTGTCGTTGTAGGTCAGGCCCGGCGCCTTGATCTGCCACTTCATGCGGGGAGCGAAATGATCGCGCAGATTTTCGCCCACGCCGGGCAGGGCGTGGCGCACCTCGATACCATGCCGCTGCAACAATTCCGGCTGGCCGATGCCGGACAATTCCAGCAATTGCGGCGAATTGACGGAGCCGGCGCTGACCACCACTTCGCGGCCCGCTTGCGCTTCCCTTTGGCCGCCATTCACCGTAAAGCGCACGCCGGTGCAGCGTTTGCCATCGAACGTCAGACCGTCGGTGTGGGCGCCGGTCATTATGGTCAGATTGCTCCGCGCCTTGGCGGGGTCCAAATAGCAGCGCGCCGTGCTCATGCGCCGTCCCTTGCGGATCGTCACCTGGGTCATGGAGACGCCTTCCTGAACAGCGCCGTTATAATCCGCGTTGAAGGGAATGCCGTTCTCCCGGGCGGCGGCGATCAGGGCATCGTAGAGCGGCCCGCTCTCGTCCAGATCGGAGACCCGCAGGGGCCCATCCCGGCCACGGAATTCATCTTCGCCGCCGCCATAGGATTCCATATTTCGGAAGTGGGGCAGCACGTCCTGATAGCTCCACCCACGATTGCCCAGTTGCGCCCAGGTGTCATAATCCTGCGACTGGCCCCGGACGAAGACCATGCCATTGATGGCGGAGGAACCGCCCAGCAACTTGCCGCGCGGCACCGGTATGGGGCGGTTGCCGCTGCCTTCATCGGGCTCGGATTGGTACAGCCAGTTGGCTTTCGGGTTGTCGATCAAACGGGCAAAGCCGACCGGCACCCGCGTCCAGGGATGGTTCGGCCGCCCGGCTTCCAGCAGCAAAACCGAATACTTGCCGCTTGCCGTGAGCCGATTGGCCAGGACCGAGCCGGCCGAGCCGGCCCCCACGATAATGTAGTCATATGTTTCATTGTTCATGATTCATGATCCCTGTCCAAATTCTTAGTGTATCGAAGTGCCCTTGCGCAAAACCTGGCCGGGCCGACTATCCGTGAGAGCCCCATGGTCCAGCACCAGGGCGCCGTTTACCAGCACGAATTTCATGCCCGTGGCGGTTTGGTTGGGTTGCCACAACGTCGCGGCCTCGGCAAACGCCCGCGGATCGAAGACCCCGATGTCCGCGCGGGCCCCTTGCCGCAACACACCCCTCACGGCCAGGTTGAGGACCGCCGCGGGCTGCCCGGTGAGTTTGTGGATCGCCGCCGCCGGGCTCAATATCCCACGCTCCACCACGGTGAAACGGTAGAACCAGGCGGCCCAGCCATAGGCGCCGTGAAAGGCCGAACCCGCCAGCGGCCCGTCGGGACACAGTGCGGTGGCATCCGAGCCGGGCATGCAAAGAGCATGGGCAAAGGCCAAATCCTGGTCCTGCCGCTGATATACCGGCCGCATGATCATCAAGGGGCGCGACGATGATGCCGACAGGCACAGCAGTTCCAGGGCGGCATCGGCGGGGGCCAGGGCCATGCGCCGGCCGATCTCCTGGAAATCCAGACGGGCGAACTCCGGCGCCGTCCCATTGTCCAGCAGCGTCACCCGGTCCCAACCGCCGGAGGCGACGATGGACGGATGGGCGTGAATGCGGGCGCGGTTTTCAAGGCTGGTCAACTTGGCGGGCAGGCCCGCCAAGCCCTCCGCCAGGGCCCAGGGCGGCAACATGGCGTGCAAGAACGTCAGGGCGAAATCCCGTGTGTACATATCGAAGGCCACGTCCTGGCCGCCGTCCCTGGCCGCTTGCACCAGGGCCACGCTGGCCTCGCAATCGGCCGGGCCGCCTCGCGCGGCAGCAGGTGCGAAATTTGCAGCCTGACGCCGGCCGCCCGCGCCGTGTCCAGGGCTTCCTCCACCGCCGCGATGGCGCCGCCGTCACGCTTCCGGGTATGGGTCGCATAGAGCAGATCCCGGCGTGCGATGGGTTTCAGCAGGGCCGCGATCTCCGCCCCGTCGGCGCCCTGTTCGATGGCGTATTCCAGACCCGTGGAAAGGCCAAAGGCGCCGGCCTCAAGGGCCTCCTCCAGATGCTTGATCATGGCCCGGCGCTCGTCCGCATCCGCCGGGCGCGCGGCCAGGCCCACCGTAGCCTGGCGCAATTGGCCGTTGGGCACCAGGGTCAGGACATTGATGGCCGGCCGGGCCGCCTCCAGCCGCTCCAGATATGCGGCGGGCGTGGACCAGTCCAGTTCAATATGGTCGGTGATGCCATAGATGGTGTTGCGGGCGAGCGGTTTGTCTATCAGGGGGAAACAGCCGTGGCCGCAATTGCCGATCACTTCCAGCGTGACGCCCTGATGCACGGCGGAGGCGGCGCGCGGGTCCACCAGCAGGGTGAAATCGGAATGGCTGTGAATATCGATGAAACCGGGTGTTACATACAGGCCCGATGCGTCGATCTCGCGGGCGCCCCGGCCCTCGATACGGCCCATATCGGCGATGCGCCCGCGGTACACGGCAATATCCCCAGCAACGCCGGGGTTGCCCAGCCCGTCGAACATCGTACCGCCGCGGATCACCAGATCGGGTCTCATTTCGCACTTCCTTCCGATGCCATGTTAGCGCAATGGGGGCGATTGCTGTTAAGCTTGAGATGCCGCGCATAACTGGGACGGAATGGCAGAGATGTTGAGCCACGAGGACAACGAACGGCTGACCCGCGTCGGGCCCACGACGGATGGCGGCAAGGTGCTGCGGCAATATTGGACCCCCGCCGCCTTGGTGGAGGAAATCGAAGACCATGGCGGGATCGTGCCGGTGGATCTGCTAGGCGAACGCTTGCTGCTGTTTCGCGACGGCGGCGGCGGCCTGGGCTTGATTGATCGCCATTGCCCCCATCGCGGCGTCGATCTGTGCCACGGCCGGCTGGAAGACGACGGCCTGCGCTGTCCCTTCCATGGCTGGAAATTCGCCACCGATGGACGCTGTCTGGAACAGCCGGGCGAGCCGGAGGGCTCGCGTTCATACGAGAAGATCCGCGCCATCGCCTATCCGGTGGTGGAGAAGAACGGCATCGTCTTTGCCTTTCTGGGCCAAGGAGAGCCGCCGCCTTTTCCCAATTTTGATTGCTTCCGGGCGCCCGATAGCCACGTTTTTGCCTTCAAGGGTCTTTGGAACTGCAACTGGCTGCAGGCCCTGGAAGTGGGCATTGATCCGGTGCACGCTTCGTTCCTGCATCGGTTCCTCAAGGATGAGGATCCCGGCGAACAGTACGGCAAGCAATTCCGGGACACCGCCGCCGGTACGGATATCCCCATCACCCGGCTGCTGCGTGACTATCCCCGGCCCGAAATCGGGGTGGAGGAGACCGCCTATGGCCTGCGCATTACCACCCTGCGCCATATGGAGGGCGGCCTGAGCCATGTGCGCGTCACCAACCAAATATTCCCCACCGCCGTCACCATACCGATGTCGGCCAGCATGAACATCACCCAATGGCATGTGCCCCTCGATGATGGGCGCTGTTTCTGGTACGCCATGTTCACATCCTTTACCGGCCCGGTGGACAAGGCGACCATGCGGGCCCAGCGCCTGGCGGAACACACCCTGCCCGGCTATGTGCCCAAGCGGAACGTCGCCAACGACTACGGCTTCGATAGACGGGAGCAGGAGACCCTGACCTATACGGGCATGGGCACGGACATCAATGTTCACGACCAGTGGGCCTGCGAATCCCAGGGCACGATTCGCGATCGCAGCCGGGAACATCTGGCCTCTTCCGACAAGGCCATAACCGCGCACCGGCGCATGCTGATGCGCGCGGTCAAAAAAATTCAGAACGGCGGCACGGATTTGCGCGGCTTCTTGTCGGCAACGCCGGCGGCGGAGATAGTTGGCCCGGTCGCGGTCGATGCCATCGGGGCGACGGGACGCCACGGGGACGTCTGGCGTGACGCGGACGCCGAACGGCGGGCCGTCTGTCCATGGGATGCGGCGCTGTAAACGCCGCGTAGGGGGGATGCGAAAGTCATGAGCGGGTTCGTGCGGCGCCATCGCTTGCGGGAGGGCGGGGGGGAGGATGCGGCGGCGGCCGTGCTTCGCCAGGCCGAGGAAGCGGGGCTCGAAACGGTCCGTATCTCATTCGCCGATCAGCACGGCATTCTGCGTGGCAAGACCCTGATGATCGATGGCCTGAAAAACGCCCTGTACAACGGCGTCGCCGTGACCTCTACCTTGTTGTTGAAAGACACCTCGCACAGAACCGTTTATCCGGTCTGGCAGGAGGATATCGGCTTTGGCCCGGGGTGCCTGACGGGCGCCGGCGACGTCCTGATGATCCCCGATCCCACGACCTTCCACATCCTCCCCTGGTCGCCCAAGACCGGCTGGCTGTTGGCGGATCTGTACCTGACCGGCGGCCAACCGGCGCCGGTCTGCTCCCGCGCCATATTGCGGGATGCCCTGGGCCGCCTGCATGCCAGGGGCTACGAAATAATCGCCGGGCTGGAAGTGGAATTTCACGTCCTGCAACTCGTGGGCGCAAAATTGGCCCTGGAAGACGCCGGCCAGCCCGGCACGCCGCCGCAAACGGCGCTGCTGGCGCAGGGCTATCAATATCTGACGGAGCAACGCTACGACGAACTGGAAGCGGTGTTCGAGGTGATACGGGAGAACTGCGCCGGCCTCGGCTTGCCGCTGGCCTCCCTGGAGGTCGAATTCGGGCCCAGCCAGCTTGAGGCGACCTTCAACCCCGCCCCTGGCATGGCGCACGCCGACGACATGGTGCTGTTCCGAGCAATGGTGAAGCAGGTCTGCCGCCGGCACGGCTGGTACGCCACCTTCATGTGCCGGCCGCGGTTCGACGCCGCCATGGCCAGCGGTTGGCACCTGCACCAATCCCTGGTCGATCGGGACGGCGGCGGCAACCTGTTCATGCCCGAAGGGGAGGCGCCCATATCCAAGCTGGGCGGGC
>JAYGEB010000117.1:0-5809 GCA_046582595.1 Alphaproteobacteria bacterium
GTTCTGAGTTGGGTGTACGATGTTCCGAGCGCTTTTAACGATTTTTGGAATTTTATTGGTCGTTGCCATTGCCGGTGCCGGCGGTGTTTTGTTCATCTTCCACAATTACGGCCGCGGCCTTCCCGAATACCGTCAACTCGCTGATTATGAACCGCCGGTCATGACCCGGGTGTACGGGGGTGATGGGCGTTTGTTGGCTGAATACGCGACCGAAAAGAGGATTTTCGTGCCGATCAAGGCAATCCAGGGCAACAGACTCAAATGTTCGTGGCCCTGCTGGGCGCATAAGCGCGTCAAAAAAGCGATCCTTGATTGCCGGGCCCGGTTTTAGGTTTGGCGCCCGGTCTTGGTTTTACCTTGGCCCTGGGCGGCGTTGGCCGGGCCGGGGTTTCCCCGTCCACGGTCACCGCGACCTCGCCGTCCCGGAAGGTGATGGCCAGGGCATCGCCGGGCCCCGTCCCCGCCGCCGCCATCACCATGCCGCCGTCCCGCCCACGGACCATGGCATAGCCCCGCTCCAGGACCCGCTCGAACCCGAGGCTTTGCAGCAACGTGCCCTGGCCGGCCAGGCGCAGGCGGTCTTGCTTTACGCGGTTTTCCATGGCGCGCCGCAGACGGCCGTCGAATTCCCGCAGCATGCGGCCGGCCCCCTCGATCCGGTCCCGCGCCAGGCCGGGCCGCAGGCGGGCGCCCAGCGCGCTCAGGCCGTGGCGTTTCTCGGCGCCGAAGGTCAGCAAGGCCCGCCGCAATCTCTCCGCGCCCTCGTCCAGGCGTTGCCGCGCCAGGGCCAGCAGCTCCCGAGGCCCGCGCAGGCCACGGACCAGGCCGTCGAGATCGCGGCGCCGTTCCGACAGCAGGCGGCGGAGGCCCAGGCCCAGGCGGCGATCGAAATCCTGCACATCGGCGACCAATTCAGAGCGTACGGGCACGGCGATCTCGGCGGCGGCCGTGGGCGTCGGGGCCCGGCGGTCGGAGACGAAATCGATCAGGGTGGTATCGGTCTCGTGGCCGACGGCGGAAATCAGCGGAATTTTACTGTCCGCCGCGGCCCGCGCGACGACTTCTTCGTTGAAAGCCCATAGATCCTCGATCGAGCCGCCGCCGCGGGCCACGATCAGCAAATCCGGGCGCGGCACCGAAGAGCTTTCGTCCAGGGCGTTGAAGCCCCGGATGGCGGCGGCCACCTGTTCGGCGGCGCCCTTGCCCTGAACCAGGACCGGCCAGATCAGCACGCGGGAGGGGAAGCGGTCGCGCAGACGGTGCAGGATGTCGCGAATCACCGCGCCGTTGGGCGAAGTCACGACGCCGATCACCCTGGGCAGATAGGGCAGGGCCTGCTTGCGGTCCTCGGCGAAGAGGCCTTCCGCCGCTAGTTTTTTCCGCCGCTCGTCCAACAACGCCATCAGGGCGCCGACGCCGGCGGGCTCCATGGCCTCGACCACCAGTTGGTAGCGCGAACGCGGCGCGTAGGTGGACAGCTTGCCGGTACAGATCACTTCCAGGCCGTCTTCGGGCTGAAAGCGCAGTTTTCCCGCCGCGCCGCGCCAGACAACGCTGTCGATCACGGCCCGGTCGTCCTTCAGGGAAAAATACAGATGGCCCGAGCGGGCGGCGAGAAAGCCCGAAACCTCGCCCCGGACGCGGACAAAGCCGAAGTTATCCTCCACCGTCCGTTTGACCGCCGCAGCAATCTCGGAAACGGAATATTCCGGCAAATTGGGCGTCCCGCCGCCCGTCTCCGTGTCATTTTGGCCCATGGCCCCGCAAACCTTGATCAACACCGCATGGACATATGATACAACAACTGCGAAAAAATTGACGGCGGTTGGGTAAATCAAAAAGGCGCGGGTAGCATGCATGTTCTGGTTATTGGCGCGGGCGGGCGGGAGCACGCGCTGTGTTGGGGGATCGCCCGCTCGCCGCTGGCGACCCGGTTAAGCTGCGCGCCGGGCAACGGCGGCATCGCGCGCCTGGCCGAGTGCGTCGATATCGCGGTCTCGGATTTCGACGGCATCGTCGCCTATTGCCAGGATCAGGCGGTGGAATTCGTCGTCGTTGGTCCCGAGGTGCCCCTGGTCGAGGGCTTGGTCGACCGTTTGGAGGGGGAGGGCATCCTGGCCTTTGGTCCCAGCGCCCGGGCGGCAATCCTGGAAAGCTCCAAGGTTTTCACCAAGGAGATGTGCCGCCGGCACAACATCCCCACGGCCGCCTATGCGCGGTTTACCGACATTGCCGAGGCCCGTGACTATATCCGGGATCGCGGCGCCCCCATCGTGGTCAAGGCGGACGGCCTGGCGGCGGGAAAGGGCGCCATTGTCTGCGAGACCACCGAAGAGGCCCTGGCGGCGGCGGAAGATGTCCTGGGCGGCCGGTTCGGCGCCGCTGGCGACGAGATCGTGGTGGAACAGTTCATGGTCGGGGAAGAAGCCAGCTTTTTCGCCCTGTGCGATGGCCGCAACGCCCTGCCGCTGGCCACGGCCCAGGATCACAAAGCGGTTTTCGATGGCGACAAGGGCCCCAACACAGGCGGCATGGGGGCCTATTCCCCGGCCCCGGTGATGACCGACGAGATGTGCCAGAAAACCATGGAGCGCATCATCCTGCCCACCATGCGCGCCATGGAACAGGACGGCCGGCCCTTCAAGGGCGTGCTCTATGCCGGCCTGATGATCACGGAACGGGGGCCGCAACTGATCGAATACAATGTCCGTTTCGGCGATCCCGAATGCCAGGTCTTGCTGGCGCGCTGGAAAAGCGACCCCCTGGCCGCTTTGATCGCCGCCGCCAAGGGCCAGTTGGCGGGCTATGAAGTGGCCTGGACCGAACGGGCGGCAATCACCGTGGTCATGGCGGCCAAGGGCTATCCCGGCGACTATGCCAAGGGCACCGAGATCAGGGGCCTCGACAGGGCGGAAGCAATCGCCGGCGTCTCGGTCCTGCACGCGGGCACGACATTGGCGGCGGATGGCCGTTTGCTGGCCAACGGCGGCCGGGTGCTGGGGGTGACCGCCCAGGGCGCCGACATCAGAACGGCCCGGACGCTGGCCTATCAGGGCGTGGACGCCATCGACTGGCCGGAAGGTTTCTGCCGCCGGGATATTGGCTGGCGCGCCGTCCGGCGGGAAGAGGAACGGGAGGCAGCGGAAACGCCATGACGGAGAGGGCGGAAAAGACCCGCAACGACTGGCTGACGACCCTGGAAAAATTCAAGATCGATCCGGACCGGGCGGCCAACCCGCAAATGTGGTCGCCGCGCCTGGATGGCGCCAGCCGCGATGAACTGGTGGCCATCCAGAACGAGAAGCTGAGGGTGGTGACGCCGTTTCTGTACGAAAACAGCGGCTTCTACCGCGACCGCTTTGACCGCCTGGGGCTGACGCCGGACGACATCTCCTCCGTGGACGATCTGGCGAAATGGCCGGTGGTGGACAAGGCGGAAATGACGGTGGACGTGGAAAACAACCCGCCGTTCGGCCGTTACACCACCATGGGGGACGATTTGTGGCGCAAGAGGGGCTGGATGCTGTTTTCCACCTCCGGCACGACGGGCACGCCACGGATCTTCCGCTATTCGCAAATCGACCGCGACCTTTGGGCCTGGGCCAACGCCAGGGCCAAGCATGCCATGGGCTTTACGCCGTCCGACACGGTCTTCATGATGACCGGTTATGGCACCCATGTCTGGGCCTGGGGGGTGCAGATGGGCCTGGCCAAAATGGGTATCGGGCTGATACCGGGCGGCGGCATGGACGGGAGGATGCGGGCCGGCATCATCGAGCGCTTCAAACCTACCGTGCTGAGCTGCACGCCGTCCTATGCCCTCTACATGGGCCGGACCCTGCAGGACATGGGCCTGGACCCCGCCGCCACCTCGGTGACGAAACTGTTCTGCGGCGGCGAGCCGGCCCTGGCCATCGGCCCGACCCGGGACAAGCTGCAAGATTTGTGGGGCGCCCGCCTGGTGGAATTCTACGGCTGTACCGAGGCCGCGCCGCAGGCCGGCGGCTACACCTGCGAGGCCACGGGCGCCAGTGGCGGCGAAGACGGCTACTTCCTGCATTTGATGGAAGATATCCAAATTTGGGAAACCGTTGATCCCGAGACCATGCAGGCCGTCGGCGCGGGCCAGCGCGGTCTGTCCGTCTGCACCAATTTGGCCTCGGAAAGTTCGCCGCAACTGCGTTTCCTGGTCGGCGATTTCACCACTCTGAATTACTAGACCTGCGCCTGCGGCCGCGGCCACGCCCGCGCCATGGGCTGTTTCCAGGGCCGGGCGGACGATCTGATCAACCTGCGCGGCATCAAATTCTTCCCCACCCAGATCGAGAAAGCCGTGCGTGCCATCCCCGGCCTGGGCGATGAATTCCAGATCATCCTGTCCTCGCGCCCGGCCGACGGCATGGACGTGATGAAGGTGGTGGTTGAACATCCCGACCACGGCCCGGACTCGAAACTGACCGAAACCGTGGCCGCCGCCGTCCGCGCCGAAATCGAACTCCGCGCGGACATCGAAGTCCTCGCGCCGGGCACCCTGCCCAAGACCGAGTTCAAGGCCATGCGCGTCACCGACGAGCGCGCCAAGGGTTAACACACGCACTTGATTTGATGAGGTGTGTGCAGCACTATGTTTCTGCTTTGTTCTGGAGGCACTATGGCCCAAAATTCTTCTATCGAATGGACAAACACGACCTGGAACCCTGTCACCGGCTGCACAAAGATAAGTGCAGGCTGTGACAATTGTTATGCTGAACGATTCTCTGAACGTTTTCGTGGCGCTCCGGGACACCCGTTTGAGGCTGGATTCGATCTGATGTTGAGGCCAGAGCGGCTGAGCCAACCTCTAAGTTGGAAAAAACCCAGGATGGTTTTTGTCAATTCCATGAGCGATCTATTCCACAAATTGGTGCCAATTGAGTATATCGCCGAGGTTTTTGACACAATGGAGCAGGCTGATTGGCTTGTTTTTCAGGTGCTTTCGAAACGTAGCTCTTTGATGAAAAGTTTCATCAATAACCGCTACAAAGATCGACCGGTACCGGAACACATTTGGTTGGGAACTTCGGTTGAGGACTCCACCAAGCGCTCAAGGATAAAACACCTTCAAGAAACCAACGCGTTGGTACGTTTTCTGTCCATTGAACCACTAATCGGTCCTCCTGGGAGATTGGATTTGGAAGGCATTCGATGGGCGATCGTGGGCGGCGAAAGTGGACCGAGGGCGAGACCCATGGAATTGTCATGGGCTCGAAGCGCGCGGGATCAATGCGTCGAACAAAGAGTGCCATTCTTCTTCTAGCAATGGGGAGGCTTTAGGCCCAAACAAGGCGGACGCAATCTGGACGGACGGGAATGGAACGAGTTTCCAATACTTAAAGATTGTGCTACTAGCCCTCTACATCTATTCGAGGCTACAGGGCGGAAACATGCTTGAACCTTCGCACTATGAAGGCCGTGAACAAACATATGTGAAACACTTTTTCCTCGAGAACTATTTGGAACGAGTGGCCTTTAATATCTACTCATTCCAAACAGGTTTTGTTTTTGTGGACGGTTTTTCGGGCCCGTGGAAATCCAGAAACGAAAAATACGAGGACACTTCATTCAAAATTGCCATAGATAAGCTCCGCACCATCCGACAAGGATTTCTCGAAGCAAGGCAGAAGAAAGTCGACTTCCGCTGCATGTTTATCGAGAAACAACGTAAGCCATTCCTTGAGTTGAAACCGGCTGTAGACGGAATTAAGGACATTGAGATCAGACTTGTTCATGGTGAATTCGAAAACCATATTGCGGATATCAAGGAGTTTTG
>JAYGEB010000129.1:0-3141 GCA_046582595.1 Alphaproteobacteria bacterium
GGCCGTGGGCTATCAGCCCACCTTGGCCACGGACATGGGCCTCTTGCAGGAACGCATCACCACCACCACCAAGGGCTCCATCACCTCCGTCCAGGCAATTTACGTTCCCGCCGACGATCTGACCGATCCCGCGCCCGCCACTTCGTTCGCGCATCTGGACGCCACCACGGTGCTGTCGCGGGCGATCTCGGAAATGGGCATCTACCCGGCCGTGGATCCGCTGGATTCGACCTCGCGCATTCTCGATCCGCGCATTCTGGGCCAGGAACATTACGACACCGCCCGTGAAGTGCAGGTCATTTTGCAGCAATACAAGGCCCTGCAGGACATCATCGCCATTCTTGGCATGGACGAGCTTTCCGAAGACGACCGCCTGACCGTGTCCCGGGCGCGGAAAATTCAGCGTTTCCTCTCCCAGCCGTTCCACGTGGCGGAAATCTTCACCAACACCCCCGGCGTCTTCGTGCAGCTGGAAGACACCATTCGCGGCTTCAAGGAAATCTGCTCCGGGCAGCACGATGAATTGCCGGAACAGGCCTTTCTCATGGTTGGCACCATCGAGGAGGCGATTGAAAAAGCCAAGAGAATGGCGGCGGAAGCGGCCTAGTACCCCCTATCGGGATAGGATGATACGTATGACGGATTTGCAGGTCTCTTCGGCAAGAAGCGTGGTTCGCCGTGATGCTGGTGCATCACAAGAGCCGCGCGACGCCGTCCGAGGGGCCTGCAAATCCACCCTTCGGGTCGCCCATTCGGGCCTTTCGGCAGCGTCACCGCCGCTTATCGATGTCCCACATCGCCGGCGCGGCGGCTCCTACCCGAAAGACCCGACGGGGCGATCATACGTGTCATCCTATGCTGATAGGGGGTACTAGCCATGGCGGACAAAATCACCTTCGAATTGGTTTCCCCCGACCAGTTGTTGATGACGGTTGAAGCCGATGCCGTCGCCATGCCGGGCATGGAGGGCGATTTTGGCGTCCTGCCCGGCCACGCGCCGCTGATCTCCGCCCTGCGGGCCGGAGTGATCGAGGTCGAGGGCGCCGCCGACGGCCCCAACCGGGTCTACATCGCCGGCGGCTTCGCCGAAGTGGCCGCCGACCGCCTGACCGTTCTGGCGGAAGAAGCCGTACCCGTGGACGAGATGGACCGGGCCAACATCGAACAACGCATCCAGGACACCAATGACGAGTTGAGCAATGCGGACGAAGGCGAACAGCGCCGCCTGGCCGAGGGCAAGCTTGGTGTTTTGCAAGACATGCTGGGCGCCGCCCGCTAACACTTGGGCAATATTGTTGGAAGACGAGCCCGCCTGGAATGACCGAGGCGGGCTTTTCCAATTCCGAGAATGATAGGACAACGAAAATGACCGTACGCCGGGGACGAAATTTCCTACAGACGCCGGGGCCGACCAATATCCCCGAGCGGGTCCTGCGCGCCATGCATCAACCGGCCTGGGAATATTCCGGCCCCGATTTCGTGGAACTGGCCCGGCGATGCCTGATGGATATCCGCCCCATCTTCAAGACGGAAGGCGAAGTGTTCATCTATGCCTCCAACGGGCACGGCGGCTGGGAGGCGGCCCTGGCCAACATTCTGGCCCCCGGCGACAAGGTTCTGGTGCCCGAGACCGGCGTTTTCTCTTTCGCCTGGGCGGATATGGCGCAACGGCTTGGCGTCAAATTCGACACCATCAAGAACGATTGGCGCCATGCCATCGACCCGGACAAGGTGGAGCAGGCCTTGCGCGCCGACACCAAGGGTGAGTACCGCGCCGTCTTGATGATCCACACCGAAACCGCCACCGGCGTGACCTCGGACGTCCAGGCCGTGCGACAGGCCATGGATGCGGCCGGCCACGAGGCGTTGCTGGTCGTGGACGTCATTGCCTCGCTCGCCTGTACCGATTTCCGCATGGACCAATGGGGCGTGGACGTGGCCGTGGGCGGCAGCCAGAAAGGTCTGATGTGCCCCCCCGGTCTGGGCTTCAACGCGGTCAACGACAGGGCCAAGAGCGTTGCCTCGAATGGCGGC
Source organism: Alphaproteobacteria bacterium (assembly GCA_046582595.1). GTDB lineage: Bacteria > Pseudomonadota > Alphaproteobacteria. The sequence goes on from JAYGEB010000129.1 coordinate 2,035, forward strand.
GCGCCGCGCAGTTACTGGGACTGGCGGTCCCGCGAGATGAACCAGAACCCCGAGGCCTACCGCTGGTTCGCCGGCACCGCGCCGGAGCACATGATTTTCGGGCTGCGCGAGGCCCTGGACATGCTGGCCGAGGAAGGCCTGGAGGCCGTTTTCGCCCGCCACCGCCGCCTGGGCGAGGCGACCCGCGCCGCCGTCGATGCCTGGGCCGCGAAGGGCCCGGCGGAAATCAACGCCCTGGTGCCCGAAGAGCGCGCCGAGTCCATCACCACCATCCGCATGGGCGACGATTTCGATATCAAGGGATTCCAGCACGTCCTGCGGGAGCAATTCAACGTCGCGGTGGGCGGCGGCCTGGGCGCCTTGGACGGCACTTCATTCCGCATCGGCCACATGGGCGACATCAACGAACCGATGATCCTCGGCACCCTGGCCAGCGTCGAGGCGGTCTTCGAAATCCTCGAAATCCCCCACGGCGAAGGCGCCCTCCCGGCCGCCATATCCTCGTTGGCGGCGGCGCATAAGGGTTAATGTCTTTCGCTGGTTTAAAACATCATTCAGAAGTTAGCGGCCAGCATTTCCACACTATTGGCGGCCCTGCTTTCAAGACCAGCGGCACCCGCGATATCATGGGCTTTTGTTTGAAGCCGTTGGTCGCCGTTAATCAAAAATGCCCGTTTCAGATAATCTAGCGCCATTATTGGATCGCGGTCCAATTGATCGGCGATGGTCTCGCAATACTCTGCGAAAACGAACAGGGACTGCAAGTAGGCGTCAAATTTGGCTGAAAACGCATGATTAAATGTAATGTATTCGCTGCGAACAAAATCCGAGGGAACCTCGGCATTAGGGCTCTTTATTACAACAGTCTCTTTTCCCATCGCTTGCGCAACGCCTAACTCATAGAAAATATTCTCTTGTGTTAACTTTGGGATGTCTTCATGGACGACAGCCACCGACAGGGGCGCCGAGGCAATCGAATGCCAGATTTTCAGCAAGAAATCTCGCCCGGTAACGGTGGTCTGGGCATCAATTACCTCGTAGCCGAATTTTGCGCAGCTTTTTTTTTGTTCGATGCGAATGTCATCGACCATTTGCGGAATTGGTTCG
>JAYGEB010000235.1:0-11336 GCA_046582595.1 Alphaproteobacteria bacterium
AATTCCTTCATTTTGGGCGCCCAGACCATCAATCCCAATTTCAAGCTGAAGGTTATTTGGGTCAATTCCTGGTTCGATCCCGGCAAGGAAGCGGATGCGGCGAAGGTGCTGATCGGCCAAGGCGCCGACATCATTACCCAGCATACGGATTCCACCGCGCCGTTGCAGATTGCCGCCGACAAGGGCGTCATGGCGTTCGGCCAGGCCTCCAACATGATCAAGTTCGCGCCAAAGGCCCAGTTGACCTCGATCGTCGATAACTGGGCGCCTTACTATGTGCGCCGGACCAAGGCGGTCCTGGACGGCACCTGGACGTCGTCGAACACCTGGGATGGCTTGGCAGAAGGCACCGTGGAAATGGCGCCCTATACCAACATGCCGGCCGATGTCGCCGCGATGGCGAAGAAAACCCAGGCCATGATCACCTCGGGTAAATTGCATCCCTTTACGGGACCGCTTTACAAACAGGATGGCTCCATGGCCCTGGCCGCTGGCAAGGTGATGGACGACGGCACCCTGTCGAGCATGAACTGGTACGTCAAGGGCGTCGACGGCGATCTGCCGAAATAGCCGGCCTCGCCGGACCGGCGCGCCGGACCGTGGAAACCATGGTCCGGCGGGCTGGGCGGCGTGCCGCGGTGGAGTGTCTTCAATGACCGCCTTTCTTGCCGATTGGGCCAATTTATTGCTCCGCTGGGGGCATATGATCGCCGGCATCGGCTGGATCGGCACCTCGTTCTATTTCATCGCCCTGGACCTCTCCCTGAAGCGCCGGGAGAAGATGAAGGACGGCGTCATGGGCACCGCCTGGGAAGTGCACGGCGGCGGCTTCTACCATGTGGAAAAATTCACCGTCGCGCCCAGGGAACTGCCCGGCGATCTGGTCTGGTTCAAGTGGGAGGCCTATCTGACCTGGCTGACCGGCTTTCTGCTGTTGGTGGTGCAGTTCTATTTCGATGCCGGGGCCTGGATGATCGATCCTTCGGTGCTGGCGCTGGAGCCATGGCAGGCCGTCGTCATCTCCATCGCCTCCCTGGCCGTGGGCTGGTTCGTCTATGACGGCCTTTGCCGCAGCCCCCTGGGCCGCCGGACCACGCTGCTGGCCATTGCCGGTTTCCTCTGGGTGCTGGCGGCGGCCTATTTTTACACCCATGTATTCTCCGGCCGCGCGGCGTTGATCCATGTGGGCGCCTTCATCGGTACCATCATGGCGGCGAATGTGTTCGCCGTTATTATTCCCAATCAGAAAAAAGTCACCGCCGCCCTGCTGGCCGGCGAGGCGCCGGACCCCAAGTATGGCGAGATCGGCAAGCAGCGCTCGGTCCACAATACCTACCTGACATTGCCGGTGCTGCTGACCATGGTTTCGGGCCACTACCCCATGCTGTCGGGCCATCCCCAGGCCTGGTTGATCGTGGCCTTCATTATCATCGGCGGCGCCTGCCTGCGCCATGTTCTGGTGAGCCATGAAGTGGGGGAGCCGTTCGCCACCTACCGCGCCGCCCTGCCGGTCATTCTGGCCGCGCTTTTCGCGGCGATCTACATGACCTCGCCCCAGCAGCGCGATACCGCCGATATGGAGGTTTCCGATGTCCAGGTCATGGCCATCGTGCAAAAACACTGCACCTCATGCCATGCGCTCAAGCCGAAGAACGAAGGTTTCGATGCGCCGCCGAAAAACATCGTGCTGGAAAACATCGATCAGTTGAGCCGTCACGGCAAACAGGTCGTGCAGTTCGCCGTGCAAACCCGCGCCATGCCCTTGGGCAACGAGACGGGGATGACCGGCGATGAACGTTTGAAGCTCGGCGCCTGGGTTGAAAATCAGTAATCGTCATGTCCTACACAATTGACGATCTGAACGCGATGGCGGAAAGTGAATTCGTCGTGGCTTTTGGCGATGTGGCCGAGCATTCCCACTGGGTAGCCGAGCAGGCCGCGCGCGCCCGGCCCTTCGCGGATCGTGATGATGTCATCACCCGGTTTGCCGCTGCCTTGCGCGCGGCGGATACCGACGCGCAACGTGCCGTGTTGCGGGCGCATCCCGATCTGGCGGGCAAGGCCGCCGTCGCCGGAGAACTGACGGAGGAGTCCCGTTCCGAACAGGCCGGCGCCGGCCTCGATGGGCTGACACGGGAGGAATTCGAGCGCTTCACGGCGCTGAATGCCGCCTACAAGGCGCGTTTCGCCATGCCGTTCATTTTCGCCGTCAAGGGCGCCACCAAGGCGATGATCCTGGCAGCTTTCGAGGCGCGGCTGGGCAACGATCCCGACACCGAGTTCGCCAATGCCTTGGACAATGTCTGCCGCATTCTGGCCTTCCGGATCGAGGACCGGGTGGCGCCATGAGCATCGCCCGCATCCTGCGTGGCCGGACGCTTTGTTTCCGGGACGACCCCCGTCTCAATGACGCGGTGGTGTCCCACGATGATGGGGCCATCGCCGTTGGCGAGGATGGCCGTATTCAATGGTCGGGGCCGCATGCCGGATTGCCGGAACGGTTTTCCGCCTTGACCGTCGATCATTTTCCCAACCGGATCATCATGCCGGGCTTCATCGATGCCCACGTGCATTTCCCCCAGCACCGCATGATCGCGGCGCCGGCCAAGGACTTGCTGGACTGGCTGAACCGCTTCGCCTTTCGCGAGGAAGCGCAATATGGCGCGGCCGGGTTCGCGGCGGCTGCGGCGGAGCTTTTTCTGGACAAATTGATCAGCCACGGCACCACCTCCGCCCTGGTTTTTTCTTCCGTGCACAAGGTTGCCGCCGATTGCCTGTTCCGGGCGGCGCAACGGCGCGGCCTGTGCCTGATCACCGGCAAGACCATGATGGACCGCAACGCGCCCGATGAGATTTTGGATACCGCCGAAGGGGGCGTCCGGGACAGCGCCGAATTGATCGCGCAATGGCATGGCGTGGACCGCCTGCGCTATGCCATCACCGTGCGTTTCGCCGTGACTTCGTCCGAGGCGCAATTGCGGGCGGCGGGCGATCTGTACGGCGATAATCCAGGCTGTCTGCTGCACACCCACGTCTCTGAAAGCATCGGCGAAATCGAATTCGTCAAACGGCAATTTCCCTGGGCACGGGATTATACGGATGTCTACGGCCGCTTTGGCCTGTTGGGCGGAAATTCGGTCCTGGCCCATGGCTTGCACCTTTCCGAGCGGGAATGTCAGGTCCTGCACGATGCCGGCGCCATGGTGGTGCATTGCCCCACGTCGAACAATTTCCTTGGCTCCGGCCTGTTCGATATCGATCGTCTCCGCGCGCCGGAGCGTCCGGTCAAGGTGGGCGTGGCCACGGACGTGGCGGGCGGGACCAGCTTCTCCATGCTGCAAACCCTGGCCGAGGCCTACAAGGTGGCCATGTTGAAAGGCTGTGAATTTACCGCCCTCGACGGCTTTTATCTGGCCACCCTGGGCAATGCGCGGGGACTTGGCCTGGAAGCTGAAATCGGCACGTTGGAGGCCGGCGCCTGGGCCGATATCGTGGTTCTGGATCCGGCGGCGACGGAAGTTCTGGCGGCCCGCGACGAGCTATCGGAAAGCCTCGAGGATACCCTGTTCGCCCTGATGATGCTGGGCGACGACCGCGCGGTGCGGCAAGTCTATATTCGCGGCCAACCGGCGCACGCCAAGGAATAGGCTGTCCGGCAGAGCATTCTCGGGATTGAAATGGTCGATCAAGGTCGCGACGGCGGCCCGGCGCTTATGCGCCGCCCGCGCGGAGCGGTGCGCTCTTGCGCACAAGCGTGAGCGAAGAGAGCCAGACCCGATTCATTCAATTCCGAAAATTGCTCTAGGCCGGCGCTCACCAACCCAGGGTGCCGCGAATTTCGATAATGGCGTCCATGTGGCGTTCGTGATCGCCGACGAAGCGTAAAACCAAATGCGTGGCGCCGGCATCGGCATAGCCCTGCAACCATTCCCCGGCGCCGGCGCCGGGCCCGGCATAACAGGTCTGGCGCTTGGCCAGAATGGCGGCCGAAATGCCGTAATATTGTTCCAGATAGGTATCGATCCTTTGCTGGGCCGTCTCGGCATTGTCGTCCAGGGCCATGGTCAGATACAGCGCGCCGGTCAACTCTTCCGGGCCGCGGCCGGCCTCGCGGGCGATATCCAGCACCTCGCGCCATTCCGTGCCCCAGGCGGCGGCATCGGGTCCGGTGGGGAACCAGCCGTCGAAATGCTTGGCGGCGCGTGCCCGGCTGGCGGGCGCCGAGCCGCCCACCCAGATCGGCGGGCCGCCGGGACGGTGCGGCGTGGGGGCAAGGGTGCCTTGCTCGACTTTCCAGCGGCCGTCCCAATCCACCGGCTCGCCGCGCCAGAATGCCTTGCACAGGCGCAAACCTTCCATCATGCGGCCAACGCGTTTTTCGAACGGCACGCCGGCGGCTTCGAATTCGGCCCGGATGTTGGGCACGTCGGCGGCGATGCCGACGCCAAGGATGATCCGGCCCTGGCTGATCTGATCCAGGGTAGCCACCTGGTGCGCCAATATCGCCGGATTGCGCAGGGTGGGCAGCAGCACGGCGGTGCCCAGTTCCACCCGGCTGGTCCGCGCCGCGATGGCGGCCAGCAGGATCAGGGGTTCATGCCGCGGCCGGGCCAGCAGGGAATCGCCGATCCAGACGGAGTCAAAACCCACCTCCTCGGCCCGGTCCGCCAAAGCCAGCAGCGGCGCCGCTTCGGGCTGGCCCAGCATGATCTTCTCCCGGGTCGGCAAGAGATAGCCAAGACGCATGGTCATGATGGAATGTCCTCCAATACGGCATCGATAAACTGTTCGGCGGCGCCCAGATAGTTTCCCGGATCGCGCAGCGCGGCCCAGTCTACTTCCGCCTTGGTCCGGGCGGCCAGGATCTGGATTAAATCCCGGCTATCCGTGACCTCCAGACAGGCCGCCTTCACCAAAGATTGCGCCTCCGGCTTTGGCATATGCCGGGCCAGGGCCTGGCTGGCGGCCTCGGCCAACAGCAGGCCATGGCTGGCGGATATATTCCCGGCCATGCGGCCGGCATCGATCTCCAGATTCCGCGCCATCGTCAGGCTATGCAGCAGTCCGGCCCCGCCGGTGCGGATCATGCCCGGAAAGGTCAGCCATTCCAGGGTCCAGGCCGCGCCGTCACGCTCGTGGAAATGCAGGCCGGCCTGGTGCAGGACGCCAATCTGGCCGGCATTGTACCGGGCCAGGGCCAAAATGGCCTCGGCCAGCACCGGATTTGCCTTTTGCGGCATGGCGGAGGAGCCGCCCGAACCGGCGATCCGCACCTCGCCGACTTCGGACTGGGCCAGCAGCAGAATATCGCCCGCCGCCTTGCCTAAAGTTCCGTTCACCATGGACAGCCAGTTGGCGAAATCGATGACGCCGTCGCGCTGGTTGTGCCAGGGCATGGGCGGCAGGCGCAGTTCAAGCTCCGCCGCCAAGGCCGCCGCCACGGCCCCGCCGCGGGCGCCCAGCGCCGCCAAGGTGCCGCCGGCGCCGCCCAATTGCAGCATCAGGATATTCGCCCGCAGATCCTTCAGCCGTTGGCGATGGCGCAGCAATGGCGCGATCCAGCCGGCGACTTTCAGGCCGAAGGTCGTCGGCACGGCCTGTTGCCCACGGGTCCGGGCGGCCATCAGCGTGCCGCGATGTTGCGCCGCCAAAGGCGCCCAGACATGGATCAGTTCATCGAGGCGCGCGGCGAACAGCGCCATGACCCGGCGAAACATCAAGACCAGCGCGGTATCGACGATATCCTGAGAGGTGGCGCCCCAGTGAACATAGCCGGCATGACCCTCGCCCACCGCCCGGCGCAATTGCGCCAACAGCGCGATGATCGGCACGCCGTCCCGGACCGTGCCGTCCGACAAGGCCTGAATATCAACTTTCAGTTCCGCCGCCGCCGCTACGATCCGCGTGGCGGCCTCCGGGGGGATGATATTCAGACGGCCCTGCACGCGGGCCAGGGCGGCCTCGACCTCCAGCATGGCGCCGGCCAGGGCGCGATCGGAGATCAGGGCCTCGGTTTCCGTATCCCGCAGGTAGGCGTCCAGTATCATCGGGCCGGCCCGTCCTAGGCGTCGAAAAACACGGTTTCCAGTTCGCCCCGCATGTGAATATCGAAGCGGTAGACCATGCCCTCCGCGCCGTCATCCCGATGGGCGATCAAGGTGGCCCGCCGGCCTTGGTCAATTGAAGTTAGGACTGGGTCATCCTGGTTGGCCGCTGCCTCGTCGGAAAAATAGATCCGTGTGTAGACATGGTTGAACAGGCCGCGCATGAACACGACGAGGGTGATGTGCGGTGCCTGGCCATCGCCGATGGCGCCCGGCTTGACGGTGTGAAACTCGAAATAATGTTCCGCCAGGGTGCCCGTGCCAACTCTGGCGAAGCCGCCGAAACCGGTGTTGGAGCCGCGCGGGTCGTCCGGGTGAGCATAACGGCCCTGGCTGTCGGCCTGCCACAATTCAAGGATGGCGTCGCGCACCGTATTGCCATTGCCGTCGAAGACCTGGCCCCGGATGGTGATCGCCTCCACGCCGTCCTCCGCCAGCGTATTGCCAACCAATTGCTTGTAATCATAGCCGTACTGCTCCGGCGTCAGGCCATAGGAGAAATACGGGCCGATGGTTTGCGAAGGGGTCTGTTTCGGCGCCATGAATTCAGGTCTCCAACGGGGTGGCCAGGCGCCCGCGCAGGCAGATGTTGAATTCATAGGCCAGCGCCCATTCCGGCTCCGATAGCTCGATGGACAGTTTCGCGACCAGCAGTTGGCGGGAGGCGGCGGGGACGCCGTTGAAAATGGGGTCCAATTCCAGCAATGGATCGCCGGGAAAATACATCTGGGTGATCAGACGGGTCAGGATGGAGGGCCCGAACAGGGAAAAATGGATGTGGTTGGGGCGCCAGGCGTTGAAATGATTGCCCCAGGGATAGGCGCCCGGCTTGATGGTGATGAAGCGGTAGCGTCCCTGGTCATCGGTGACGCAACGCCCGGCGCCGAGGAAATTCGGGTCGATGGGCGCGTCGTGCTGGTCGTCGGCGTGGTTATAGCGCCCGGCGGCATTGGGCTGCCAGACTTCCAGCAGAATGTTGGGCACCGGGCGGCCATCCTCGTCATGGACCCGGCCCGCCACGATGATCCGTTCGCCGTTGGGCTCCCCGGTTTTGGCGGCGGCCTTGGTCAGATCATGATCCAGCGGCCCCACCGCGTCCTGGCCATAAACCGGCCCGGTCCTCTCCGAAAGGCTTTGCGGCAGGATGACAAGCGGCTTGGCCGGCGCCCACGAGGGCGTTGATTTGTACTCGGGCGACAGGTAGGGCGGATGGCTGTCCCAATCCCGCGGCGCAAAATTCCCGGTTTCAGCCATGGCGCCATCCCTTATTCGGCGGAGGAAACAATATGGATGACGCGGCTCTCCAGCATCTCGCCCACCTTGGCGGCATAGGCCTTCATGTGGGGCGCCGCGGCGTGGGCGCCCAGGGCTTCCTTGCTTTCCCATTTTTCGATGAAAACAAAAGTGTCCGGCCCGAACGGGGTCTGGAAACTTCCCATGCCCTCGGTATCGATATGGGGAACGTATTCAATGCAGCCGTCCTCGGCCCGGACGGTCGCCAGATTGGCGCGCGCGGCGGCCAAGACTTCATCCCGCTTGCCCGGTTTGGTGGTGATAATGGCAATGACGCTGACAACGCTCATGGTTATCTCTCCTGATTTTGTGCTTTGGACATTATTAGCCGCCCGGCGCGAATGTGGCCAGGGCATTCCAATCCGGCGACGATCCGCCATTGGGATCGAACGGCTGGATGGCCACATGATCGGCGCCGGCATCGAAATGTTCTTGCAGACGGCCGCGAATGGCGTCTTCCGAACCCCAGGCGACCATGGCGTCGAGAAAACGGTCGCTGCCCCGGCCCGACAGCTCGTCCTCGGTGAAACCCAACCCAAGCCAGCAATTGCGGTAGTTGGGCAGGGTTAGATACATCTTCAACTGAGCCGCCGCGACCCCCCGCGCCGTGGCGGGGTCTTCCGTCAGGCAGATTTTCTGCTCCACGCACAATGCCTTGCCGGGGCCGAGAATTTCCCTGGCCCGGGCGGTATGCTCGGGCGTGACATTGTAGGGCAGGGCGCCGTCCGCCAGTTCGGCGGAAAGCGCCAGCATCCTCGGTCCCAGGGCGGCCAAAACCACTTGCCGCCTGGCCGCCCCGATCTGCACGGGGGCGGCCGCCATGGCCTCGAGATAGGCACGCATGGCGCCGATCGGCTTGCCGTAATCGTGGCCGCGGGCGCCCTCCACGATAGGGATATGGGAGACCCCGAGCCCGAGGATAAAACGCCCGTCATAGAGGCTGTTGAGAGTGTTGTGCCCCTGCATGGCGGCGGATGGATCGCGGGCGTAGATGTTGGCGATGCCCGTGGCCAGGGTCAATTTTTCCGTTCGGCCCAACAAATAGCCGCCCATCGCCATGGCCTCATAGGCCATGGCTTCCGGGTACCACAGCACGTCATAGCCGTGGCCCTCCACCTCCCGCGCCAGGCGGTCGATTTCATCCAAGGTCAGTTTGTTGGGCGAGTACCATACGCCCCATTTTCCGGCCAGCATCGGTCCTCGATCCTTTTCAGTTCCTATTCAGTCCTTATTCAGCGGCGGCGCGGTTCGCGCCCATGCCCAATGCGGGCAGTCCGCTGGCGAATTTGGTCAGAACCTCGCCCGGCGCGTCAACGTCGAGATAATTCTCGCCGTCGAAGACCTGAACACCGTTGACCCAGGTGCCCAGCAGGCCCGGCGCGCGGCGCAATAGACGTTCGCCGCCCGCCGGCAGATCGAAATGCCGTTCCATCTTGGTAATACAGATGGTGTCGGGATCGAACAGGATCATGTCGGCCCAGGCGCCCGGCGTCAGTTGTCCCCGGTCCACGATGCCGAAGGCATCGGCCGGGTCCGAAGTGACCTTGCGGATCGCCGTGGCCAGGTCGAACAGCCCCTTGTCGCGGGTCCAATGGCCGAACAAATACATGGCGTAACCGGCATCGCACAGAAGGGAGTTGTGGGCCCCGGCATCGGACAGGCTGATCAGGGTGCCGTCGTTCAACAGCAACGGGGCGACGCCCTCTTCCTCCATGTTCAACAAAAAGAAAGTGTACTTGGTGGCGAAATCCTCTTCCAGGCACAGATCCAGGAACAGATCGAACGGATCCACGCCGCGTTCGGCGGCGACCTCCGCCACGGTGCGCCCTTCCAGTTCCTTGTTTTTTTCCAGCCCGGTGATGGTGATCGGCACCCAATCCCAGCGGCCCTTGAAAATATGCTGGCTGTTCGAGGATGCCAGGGTTTGGCGGAACGCGTCCCGGAAGGCCGGGTCGTTGAAGATCTCCCGCAACTCGGCGTGATCCTCGGTGGCCGGCCAATGTTCCATGGCCTTCAGCACATAGGCGCGGTCGAGGGTGAAACTCAGGCTCAGGGGTTGGCAGGAGCCTTGGGTATAAACCGGCAGGCCGCGGGCGCGGGCCGCCTCCGCCTGGGCCATGATGTTGGCGGCCCGCTCCGGCTGGTGGGAGAAATAGAACATCGGCGCATAAAACCCCGGCCTGCCGCTGATCCTGGTCATCTCCTCCAGGAACGGGATGCCGTGCGCCTCGCCGAACGTGGCCATGAAGACACCGTGATCATAATCCGCCAGGACGGCGACCAGAGCGCGGAATTCATCGTCGTCCGCCAGGCGCGAGGCGATGGGCAGGCCGCCCGCGCCACGGTGATTTTCATTGCTGGAGGAGCCCAGGCCCACGGCGCCCGCATCCATGGCCTCGCGGAACAGCGCGACGATTTGCGCCAACTCGTCCGCCGTGGCGGTTCGGGTCGAGCCCTCGTCACCCATCACCACCGTGCGGAACACCGTGTGCGATGCCAGCACCGCCACGTTTGGGTAAACCCCCTTGCGTTTCAGCAGATCGAGATATTCGCCGAAAGTTTCGTAATTGGAATCGATGCCCGCCCGCAAAGAGGCCAGGGACATCCCCTCGACCTCCGCCAGATTAGCCAGAATGGCGTCGCGGTGGGCGGGCGGCGCCGGCGCGATGCCAAAGCCGCAATTGCCCACCACGACCGTGGTGACGCCCAGGGCGCCGGCGGGCGAGGCGGTCTGGTCCCAGGTCAATTGCGCATCGTAATGGGTATGCAGATCGATAACGCCGGGCGCCAGCACCATGCCGCCCGCATCCACGCTTTCGCGGGCTTCGCCCGTGACCGCGCCGACGGCGGCGACGCGGCCGTCCTTCACCGCCAAATCGCCTTCGATCAACGGATTGCCCAGCCCATCGGCGATCCGTGCGTTGCGGATGATAAGATCGTGCATCTTGCTTCCTCGCGTCATTCAAACAGGCCCGCATGATGGCCCGGCCCCGCCGTCGCCGCAAGTCCAAGGTATGCGGCGCCGGCGGCCCGCCCGGTCCCGTTCAAGGTCTGCCAGGGCGCGGATTACCAGGCGTTATTCGCCCTTACACTCCGAGATATTGCTGTTGTATGTCCGGATTGGCCGATAGTTCGGCGGAATCGCCACTCCATACCAAATGGCCCTTTTCCACGATAAAGTGGCGGTCACAGATTTTCGTCAAGGCTGCCACATTCTTGTCGATGATCAGAATGGACTGTCCGGCGGCTTTCAAGGACGCCAGGCAAGACCAGATCTCCGCCCGGATCAAGGGGGCCAGACCCTCGGTCGCCTCGTCCAGCAACAATAACTTCGGGTTGGTCATCAAGGCCCGGGCCACGGCCAGCATCTGCTGTTCGCCGCCCGAGAGCTGATTGCCCATGCTGCTCCGGCGTTCTTCCAACCGGGGGAACAGATCGTAGACCCGCGCCAGGGTCCATGGCTCCGCCCCGCCATCGCCGGTGCGGGCGGTGGCGACCAGGTTTTCCCGCACCGTGAGATTGGGGAATATCTGCCGTCCTTCCGGCACCAGTCCGATGCCGAGTTGCGCGATTTTGTAGGGCGCCAGACCAACCAGGTCGTTGCCCTGAAATACCAGGCTGCCGCCACGCGGCCGCAGCAGGCCCATGATGGCGCGGATGGTCGTGGTCTTGCCCATGCCATTGCGGCCCATCAGGCTGACCACCTGGCCGGCCCCGATCGACAGGCTCATCGCGAACAGGGCCTGGCTTCGGCCATAGAAGGCGTCGATGCCGGATATTTCAAGCATGCCCGGCCTCCCCGCCGGTCTCGGTTCCCAGATAGGCCGCGCGCACCTCCGCATTGGCGCGGATTTCACCCGGCGCGCCGGTGGCGATGGCGCGGCCATGGACCAGCACCGTGATGCGATCGGCCAGGGCGAAGACCGCGTCCATGTCATG
>JAYGEB010000305.1:0-9204 GCA_046582595.1 Alphaproteobacteria bacterium
GCCGGGCATCGTCGACACCGAAGGGCCGATCGCCGCGGATGGTAATACGCTCCATGCGCCGCCGTTGGGGATAATAGTCGTGAATGGCATAATGCTGCACCGCCCGGTTGTCCCAAATCGCCAGGGTATTGGTCTTCCAGCGCAGGCGGAATTGGTATTCCGGTACTTTCGCGAGATCGAACAGCATGGCCAGCAGGGGTTGCCCTTCCGCATCGGCCATGCCTTTGATGCCAATGGTGAATTGCGGGTTGACGAAGATCACCTTGCGTCCGCTCTCGGGATGGACCCGGACCACGGGATGATGCCGCAGGGGGAATTCCGCCTCCAGTTCCCGCAGGCGGCGGTGGCCGTCCGCGTCACTGGCCAGCAGGCCACGGAACGGCTTGAAATCATGCACCGCCTCCAGGCCGGAGAGGAAGTGTTGCAACTGGTCGGCGAGACCGTCGAACGCCGCCGACATGCTGGCGAACATGGTGTCGCCGCCCAATTCCGGCGTGATGGTGGCGCGCAAGATCGTCGCCATGGGCGGTTCGGCGCGGAAGGTTTCGTCGCTGTGCCAGATATCCGTCAGGCGCGGCGGGTTGCCCTGGTGATTGTCCAGGACGATCAATTCCGGCATCTCGGCCAGGTTCGGTGAAAACGGATGCACCGAGGGCGGGCCAAAGCGGCGGCCGAAGGCGAGCTGCGCCGAGGGCTCAATATCCTGATCGCGGAACAGCAGCATTTCATGCTCCGCCAAGGCATTCTGAATGGCCGCGAAGTCGGCATCGGATAATGGCTTGGACAAATCGGCGCCATGCACCCGCGCGCCGAGGTTCCGGCCCAGCCGTTCGATGCGTATTCCGCTGTCCGCCATGTCCCGTGTCCCATAATGCAAGGTGGGAAAATCATACCACCGATCCCTACTCATCCGGCAAGGAGACTGATATCTTGCCGCCCATTCAGTCGGGAAACCTAATTTGGAGACAACCATGTCATTGGCGGGACGCATCGCCCTGGTTACGGGCGCGGGCAGAGGCATCGGCCGGGCCATCGCCGTGGCCCTGGCCGAGGATGGCGCCGATATCGCGGTAAACTATCGCCGTAATGAAGAGGCGGCGGCGGACGCGGTGGTGAAAATTCAGGCCCTGGGGCGCAAGGCGCAAGCCTTCCGGGCCTCGGTCGAGGATCTGGCCCAGGTCACCGCCATGGTCGCCGATATCGGCCGCGAAATGGGCCCCATCGGCATTCTGGTCAACAATGCCGGCATCGCCAGCCGGGGCCAGTCCGTGGCCGACACCGAGCCTAGCGAGATGGAGCGCGTGGTCCGGGTGCATGCCTTTGGCCCACATTATTTGTCGAAACTGGTGCTGCCGATGATGCGCGGACAGGGGCGCGGCGACATCGTGATGATTTCCTCCGTCGCCACCAATTCATACGGCGCCTTCGGCGCGCCCTACAACATGGGCAAGGCGGCCATGGAGGCCCTGGCCTTTACCTTGGCCAAGGAGGAGCAGAAGCACAATATCCGCACCAATATCGTCGCCCCGCCATTGGTGGAAACCGACATGGGCCGCCGCCTGGTCAAGGCCCGCTCCGGCATCGAGGATCTGCGCCAACTGGACGCCCACATGCCTTTCGGCCATGTCTGCCAGCCCGGCGATATCGCCAACGTGGTGCGCTTTCTGGTTTCCGATGGCAACACCTACGTCAACGGCCAGCGCATCGCCGTGGACGGCGGCGGCAGCGCCAGCGCGCCAAAGTTCGAAGATAAATAGGTTCGAGGACAAATGATGCAGTTTTCCTTCCGCATGCCCAACGCCGACTATCTGGGCTTTCCCGCCACGCCCGAGGCCATCCTGACGGCGGCCCAGCGGGCCGAGGAACTTGGCTTTGACGCCGTACTGTTGAACGACCACCTGATCGTCAAGGGCAACGAGGAAATGGTCGCCTCGTGGGGCAATGTCTATGAGCCCCTGACCACCATGGCCTACCTCGCCGCCCGGACGGAACGGATCAGGCTGGCCACCTCGGTGCTGATCATGCCCTACCGCAACCCGGTCCTGACCGCCAAGATGGTGGCGACCCTGGACCAGTTATCGGGCGGCCGCATCATCCTCGGGCTCGGCGCCGGTTGGCTGGAAAGCGAGTTCGCCGCCCTGGCCGTAAGCCACGGCGACCGGGGCGCGCGCACGGATGAATATATCAAGGTCTGTCAGGCCTGCTGGGGCCCCGACCCGGTCTCGTTCAAGGGCGAATATCACCAGTTCGAGGATATGCATTGTTCGCCGAAACCGGTGCAACAACCCCATCCGCCGATCTGGATCGGCGGCTCCTCGAAGGCCGCCCTGCGCCGGGCGGCGGAAGTCGCCACGGTCTGGCAGCCCGTGCCCACGAAACTGGAAGACCTGATCGCCCACCAGGCCAACTTACAGGCCGCCTGCGACAAGATCGGCCGCGCCGTGCCGCCGCAAATCCGCATGAGTTTCCGCATCAATTTTACCCATATCACCGGCAAGGATCCCCACGGACCCGACGGCACCCGCCTGACGGGACACGGCGGCGCCGAGGATGTGGCGGAAGATATTGCAAAATTCCGCGACGCCGCCGGCCTGGATCAGTTCCAACTAAACTTCAATGGCTGCGGCGGCCTGGAACAACTGGAAGAATCCATGACCCTGTTCATGGAAGAAGTCCGACCGGCGCTGGAAAATTGATTGAAATCGCATATCGGTTTCACTATAATTCATAATGAAACTGATATGTGCGGCATTCCCGCGCCCTTCCATGGAAGATTTGACATGAGCGTGTTGACCTCCATCGCGAGAAACATCGAGGATTTGGAAAATCTGGGCGGTTTGCGCGGCACGGATATCGCCAATATCACGGATGTTTCCAAGGCGACGGTTTCACGTTGGCGGACCGGGGCCATCAAGCCGCAACCGCGCAAGGAAATGATCCTATCGGATCTGCATTACGTCGTGGGGCGCCTGCAAGACTACTATACAAGTGAGGAAATACGCACTTGGCTGCATGCCCGCCACCCTCAACTTGATGGTGAGCGGGCCATCGACCTGATAAATGGGGAGCGGACGATCGAAGTGCTTCGCGTGCTTGATCGCTTGGACTCGGATGGCTATTTGTAGCGATGGCGCTCAGCCCACGTGACGTTCAGCTCATTGATGCTCTGGAAGCGCTGCCGGTAAAGCCTTTCGAGAGCCGGGTGTGGCGGGTGGTCAGGGAGGGGCGGGATCCGCGCCTCTGTTCCGCCGCCGGCAACCGATGGGATGACGGTACCTTTGAAGTGCTTTATACCGCGACGGCGCGCGACGGCGCGATAGCCGAAATGTATTTTCACCTCAAGCGCGGGCAGCCGGTCTTCCCCTCGAAAATTCGCTACGCGCTGCACGAATTGCAGGTACATGTCGATGGCCTGCTCGACCTCTCGGAACTTGATGATCTGGCGGACTTGGGGCTCGATGTCGCCCGGTTCGGACAGCTTTGTTATCAGGACCGAAAGGGCGAATACCCACGATGCCAGGAAATCGCCGAAGTTGCGAATTTCGTGGGCTCGCCGGAACCGGGTGATGTCGCCGCCATCCTGGTGCCCAACGCCCGGTGGGCTTGTTCAAACCTGGTCGTATTTTGCGGCTACGCGGGACCAGCGGCGGTGGCGGAGGTCCAGAACCACGGCGTTGTCGACTGGCGCGAATGGGACCTTGCGCGGAACACCTCGCGCGCTTGACACCCATCCCCGTTGCACCTAAAAACCGGCGCGACCCAGGCTCGCGCAAATGTTGGACGCGCGGCCCTGTTTCGCGTGCATTATTTACAAGCCATACGTGGCATTTGGTGGAACGGTAACGGCTGATGTTCGATAGCCTGACAGACCGTCTCGGTACGGTTTTTGACAAGCTTACCCGGCGCGGGGCGTTGCGCGAGGGGGATGTCGATGCGGCCCTGCGCGAGGTGCGTCAGGCCCTGCTGGAAGCCGACGTCGCCCTGCCCGTGGCCCGCGATTTCATCGCCAAGGTGCGCCAGCGCGCGGTCGGGGAAGAGGTCGTCAAAAGCATCACGCCGGGCCAGATGGTCATCAAGATCGTCCACGACACCTTGGTCGAGACCCTGGGTTCGGAGACGGTGGAGATCAACCTGAACGCCGTGCCGCCCGCCCCGATCATGCTGGTCGGCCTGCAGGGCTCGGGCAAGACCACGACCGCGGCCAAGCTGGCCAAGCGGTTGGTGGAGCGGGACAAGAAAAAGGTCCTGATGGCCTCTCTCGATACCCGGCGCCCGGCGGCCATGGAACAGCTCAAGGTGCTGGGCGAACAGATCAACGTGCCCACCCTGCCCATTGTCGAAGGGCAGAACCCCAGCGATATCGCCAAGCGGGCCCTGCAGGCCGCCCGCCTGCAAGGTTATGACATCATCCTGCTGGATACCGCCGGCCGCATGCATGTGGACGAGGCCCTGATGGCCGAGATCCAGGCCATCCACGGCGTGGCCCGGCCGGTGGAAACCCTGCTGGTCGCCGACAGTCTGACCGGCCAGGACGCGGTCAACGTGGCCGAGCAGTTCGGCAAACGCCTGAACCTGACCGGCATTGTCCTGACCCGCGTGGACGGCGACGGCCGCGGCGGGGCGGCGTTGTCCATGCGCGCCGTGACCGGCTGCCCGATCAAGCTTTTGGGCGTCGGCGAAAAACTGGACGAGCTGGAAACCTTCCATCCCGACCGCATCGCCTCCCGCATCCTCGGCATGGGCGATGTCGTCAGCCTGGTGGAAAAAGCCGCCGAGACCATCGACGAGCAGGAAGCCGAGAAGCTGGCGAAAAAGATCCAAAAGGGTCAGTTCGACATGAACGACCTGCTGGACCAGTTGCGGCAGATTTCCAAGATGGGCGGCCTGGACGGCCTAATGGCCATGCTGCCCGGCGTCGGCAAGATAAAGAAGCAGATGGCCGAGGCCAATATCGACCCCAAGCTGATCAAACGCCAGGAAGCCATCATTCTATCGATGACCCAGGGCGAACGCCTGAAACCGAAGGTGATCCATGCCTCCCGCAAAAAGCGCATCGCCGCCGGTTCGGGAACCTCGGTGCAGGAGGTCAACCGGCTGTTGAAACAGTTCAAACAGATGTCGGGGATGATGAAAAAAGTCTCCAAGATGGGCAAAAAGGGCATGCTGCGCGGCGGCCTGCCGGGCCTGGGCCAGCAAGCCATGCCGGGCATGCGCGGGATGCCGCCGCGCTAAGGCAAGAGAATTCAGATACCACTCAAATTTGACGGAATAATCGAATAGCCAGGAAACAGGAACACACTTATGTCTTTGAAAATCAGATTGGCCCGCGGCGGGGCAAAAAAGCGGCCGCATTATCGCATTGTCGTGGCGGACAGCCGCATGCCCCGCGATGGCCGCTATATCGAGCGTCTGGGCACCTACGATCCCCTGCTGGCCAAGGATAATGAAGGCCGCGTGGTGTTGAAGGACGAGCGTATCCGCTATTGGTTGAGCCAGGGCGCCAAGCCCACGGACCGGGTCGCCAAATTCCTCGGCACGGCGGAGATTATCCCCATGCCGGCGCAACGCAACAACCCGGACAAAGCCAAGCCCAAGGCCAAGGCCCAGGAACGCCTGGTCGCCGCGGCGGGAGCGGCGAAAGCGGCGGCCGAGGCCCCGGCGGAGGAGGCGCCGGCCGAGGAAGCTCCGGCGCAGGAAGCGCCCACGGAGGAGGCTCAGGCGGAAGAGGCCCCGGCGGAAGAGGCCCCGGCGGAGGAGGCGCCCACGGAGGAGGCTGCCGCCGAGGATACGGCGGAGGCATAATTTCGTTGCCGGGCGCGGTGCGGAGCATGGCCGACGAACGCCTGTTATTGGGCGAGATTGTCGCCGCCCACGGCATCAAGGGCCTGGTCAAGGTGCGCAGCTATACCGAAGCGCCGGATGATCTGGTGGCCTACGGCCCGTTGCACGATGAGGCGGGAAATATTGTCGAGCTGTCATTGCGCGGACCGGCGAAGAGCGGACTTTTGGCGGCGCTTCCAGGCATCAACAGCCGCAACGATGCCGAGCGCCTGAAGGGTACCAAGCTGTATGTCGAGCGCCGGGTCCTGCCGGCGCTGCCGGCCGGGGGAGAAGAATACTACCACGCCGATCTGATTGGTTTGGCGGTTGAATTGCCTGGCGGAACGGGTTTCGGGCGGGTCAAGGCGATGCATGATTTCGGCGCCGGCGATCTGCTGGAGATACAGCCCAAGGGTTCGAACGAGACCATCATGGTGCCGTTCGACCGGACGGCGGTTCCCGAAGTTGATCTGGCCAACGGCCGCGTGGTGATCGCAGACCCCGCGGAGCATGATGACGGCAACGACGGCGGCGAGGGAGATGAATAAGGGGAATACCTGGGCCGCGACGGTGTTGACCCTGTTTCCGGAGATGTTTCCGGGGCCCCTGGGTCAAAGTTTGGCCGGGAAAGCCCTAAAAAACGGCATTTGGCGGCTGGAAACAGTAGACATTCGCGGTTTTGCGCGCGATAAACACCGCTCCGTGGACGACGCCCCTTTTGGCGGCGGCCCCGGCATGGTCATGCGGGCGGATGTTTTGGCCAAGGCGGTCGATCATGTACGCGCGGAGCCTGCCGGGAACAGGACGGACGAGGGTGAAAAAACCGGCCCGGTCATTTACCTAAGCCCACGGGGGCGGCGGTTGGATCAGGCGCTGGCCCGGGAACTGGCGGAGCGGGACGGCCTCGTGCTGATTTGCGGGCGGTTCGAAGGGGTCGATGAACGGGCTCTGGAGGGGCGCGGAATTGAGGAAGTCAGCGTCGGCGATTATGTGCTGTCGGGAGGCGAGACGGCGGCGCTGGTGTTGTTGGACGCGGTGGTGCGGCTGTTGCCCGGCGTGATCGGCGACGGCGCGGCGCTGGATGAAGAAAGTTTTGCCCAAGGGTTATTGGAATATCCCCAATACACCCGGCCCCAGGTTTGGGAAGGGCGGGAGGTGCCGGCGGTTTTGACCTCCGGTCACCACGAGAAGATCAGGGCCTGGCGCTTGGCGCGGGCCGAGGAATTGACCAGGGCGCGGCGGCCGGACCTTTGGGAGCGGTACCTACGCGCCACTAAATCGCGGGGTTAGAGCGATGAATTTGTTACAGAAGTTTGAAATGGGCCAGTTGCAGGCCCGCAAGGCGGAATATGAAGTGCCCGCGTTCGCCCCTGGCGACAGCCTGCGCGTCAACGTCAAGGTGGTCGAGGGCACGCGGGAGCGGGTACAGGCCTTTGAAGGGGTTTGCATCGCGATCAAGCGGGCCGGGATCAACTCCTCCTTCACGGTACGCAAAATTTCCTATGGCGAAGGGGTGGAGCGGGTCTTTCCCATGCATTCGCCACGTATCGACAGCATCGAGGTAATTCGCCGGGGCCGGGTCCGCCGGGCCAAGCTGTACTACCTGCGCGGCCTCAGGGGCAAACGGGCCCGCATCGCCGAAAAACAGGACCATCGCCGCAATCTCAAGGTCAATGCCAAGGTCAACGCCAAGGTCAACGCCAAAGCCAAGGGCGGGTAAATTTCCGAGCAAGGCGGATTGGCAAGGCCACTCGCGCCTGTTCTTTTTGGGATCTGTTGGGCGCGCTGTATACTGGCGGGGCCAACATCTGAATAATTCCGGACGGTTTGTCCGGATTGGATAGGGGGAGCCGCCGGACCATGGCCGGAAAAACACTTTACGATAAGATCTGGGACGCGCATCTGGTCGATCAACAGGACGACGGCGCCTGCATAATTTATGTTGACCGCCATCTGGTGCATGAAGTCACCTCGCCGCAAGCCTTCGACGGGTTGCGCGCCGCCGGCCGCAAGGTGCGCCGCCGGGACGCCACCCTGGCCGTGGCCGATCACAACATTCCCACCATCAACCGGGAACAGGGCATCCAGGAGCCGGAGAGCAAGCTGCAGGTCGAGACCCTGGAGAAAAATGTCGCCGAATTCGATGTGCCGTATTTTCCCGTCGATGACCCCCGCCAGGGCATCGTCCATATCATCGGGCCGGAACAGGGCTTCACCCAGCCGGGCATGGTGATCGTCTGCGGCGACAGTCATACCGCGACCCACGGCGCTTTTGGCGCCCTGGCCTTTGGCATCGGCACATCGGAAGTCGAACACGTTCTGGCCACCCAGACCCTGATCCAGCAGCGTTCCAAAAACATGCGGATCGAGGTCGATGGCGCGCTGCCCCTGGGCTGCACCAGCAAGGATATGATCCTGGCCATCATCGGCAAGATCGGCACCGCGGGCGGTACCGGCTGCGTGGTTGAATACACCGGCGAGGCGATCCGCGCGCTGTCCATGGAAGGGCGCATGACGGTCTGCAACATGTCCATCGAGGGCGGCGCCCGGGGCGGCCTGATCGCGGCGGACGCGACCACCTTCGAATATCTAAAGGGCCGCGCCATGGGCCCCAAGACGGGGCAATACGAGGCGGCGGTGAACTATTGGAAAACCTTCCACACCGATGGCGATGCGGTCTTTGACATTGATGTCTCGTTGGATGTGTCGGAGCTGATCCCGCAGGTTACCTGGGGCACCAGCCCGGAGAACGTCGTCGATATTACCGGCAACGTGCCCCTGCTGGATCAGGCCCGCGACGACGATCAACGCGCCGCCTGGGAACGCTCCCTGGAATATATGGGGCTTGAGGCGGGCGTGGCGATGCGGGATATCACCATCGACAAGGCCTTCATCGGCTCCTGCACCAATGGCCGGATCGAGGATATCCGCGCCGCCGCCGTCATTGCCAAGGGGCGCAAGGTGGCCGATGGCGTGCAGGCAATGGTGGTCCCGGGCTCGGGCTTGGTCAAGCATCAGGCCGAGGAAGAGGGCCTGGACAAGATCCTGGTCGAGGCCGGTTTCGAATGGCGGGATGCGGGCTGTTCCATGTGTCTGGCCATGAACGCCGACAAACTGGAGCCCGGCGAACGTTGCGCATCCACGTCGAACCGCAACTTCGAGGGACGCCAGGGCAAGGGCGGGCGCTCCCACCTGATGAGCCCGGCCATGGCCGCCGCCGCCGCCGTCACCGGGCGCTTGGCGGACGTGCGCGAGCTGCTCTAGGGGAGAATGGGAATGGAAAAATTCACCAAGCTCACTGGGGTTGCGGCGCCGCTGCCGATGATCAACGTCGATACCGACATGATCATCCCCAAGCAGTTCCTCAAGACCATCGAGCGCACG
>JAYGEB010000456.1:0-6377 GCA_046582595.1 Alphaproteobacteria bacterium
ATCCTGATCGGCTTCCGCCTGGTCCGGGAATAGTCCAAAATGCAAACATCGGCGAAAAAGGAATATCTGTCGTGAGTCTATTCGATACCCTGTCACGGGACCGCCTGGAAAAAATGGCCGCCGCGGGTGCCGAGGTCCGGGAATGTTACCGCGTGCTGGAAAAAGCCTCGGCCAATGTGGTGGGCGAGATCATCGCCAACCAGGGCACGTTCTACGAATGGGATCATTATCCCGATGGCGACGTGTTCGATCATGACAGCCACAGCCAGCACTATTACCATTCCCATCGCCCGGAAGAAGGCGAACATGGGCATTTTCATCTGTTCATCCGCCACGACGGCATCCCCGACTGGATGAAACCGGCGCCCTATGGGGACAAAGAGGAATGGCCCACGGGCGATGACATAATTTGCCATCTGGTGGCCATCGCCATGGACCAAAAGGGTTATCCCACCCACCTGTTCACCACCAACCGCTGGGTCACCGGGGAATATTGGTACAAGGCGCCGGACGTCATCGAACTGCTGGACGGATTTGAAATCGATCACACTTATCCATCCTGGGCGGCCAACCGCTGGATCACCGCCATGGTGGCCCTGTATCAGCCGCAAATCGAGCAACTATTGAACGAGCGGGACGCCGCCGTCGATGCCTGGGCGGATGGTCACGATGGCGATGTGCTGGAAGACCGGGATTTGGAGGTGACCTCGAAAATCTCCCTGGACATCAAGCACCAGATCAAGCAAATCAATAAGGCGCTGAAAAAACGATAGCCGGCCGCCGGCGAATTTTGGGGAATGGGGCATGGACAAGATCATCAAGACCGAGGCCGAATGGCGGGCCCAATTGAGCGACGAGGAATTTAGCGTCGCCCGGGGCAAGGGCACGGAAGCGCCGTTCAGTCCGGGCTATAACAGTTGTTACGATGCCGGCATCTATGCCTGCATCTGCTGCGGCCTGGAATTGTTTTCCTCCGAGTCCAAGTTTGACTCCGGGACCGGCTGGCCCAGTTTTCACACCCCCCTGCTGGCCGAAAATATTATCGCGGAAGAGGATAATTCCCTTTTCATGCGCCGTACGGAAGTCATGTGCGCCCGCTGCGATGCTCATCTGGGGCACTTGTTCCCCGACGGCCCGGCCCCGACCGGCCTGCGCTATTGCCTCAACTCGGCGTCCCTGAATTTGACCAAAGACCAGGCATGAGCGGCCGGCCTTCGCCCAACGGCGCCATCAGGGCCGTGCTATGGGATTTCGGCGGTGTCTTCACCACCTCGCCCTTCGCCGCCTTCACCAAGTTCGAGCAAGCGCGCGGCTTGCCCAAGGATTTCATCCGCACCATCAACGCCACCAATTCCGATAGCAACGCCTGGGCCCTGATGGAACGGAACGAGGTCGGCCGCGAGGAATTCGGCGCTTTGTTCGAGGCCGAATCCAGGGCCGCCGGCCATGCCGTCAACGGCGGCGAAATCCTGCCCTTGCTGTCTGGCGAGCTGCGGCCCGAGATGGTCGCGGCGCTGCGCATCGTCGCCAAATCCTTCAGGACCGCCTGCCTGACCAACAACATGCGCCCGGGCCACGGCCCCTCCATGAGCCAGGACACGGACAAGGCGGCGCGCATCGCCGAAGTCATGGCGATCTTCGAACATGTGGTGGAATCAAGCCATGCCGGCGTTCGCAAGCCGGAGCCGCGGTTCTATGAAATCGCCTGCGAGATGCTGGAAATCCAGCCCTCGGAGGCGGTCTTCCTCGACGACCTGGGCGTCAACCTGAAGCCGGCCCGGGCCATGGGCATGACCACCATCAAGGTAGCGGCCCCCGGCCAGGCCATCGCGGATCTGGAAGCGGTCCTGGGGATTTCATTGCGTTAGACCAAGGTCCCTACGGCGGCCCGGCGCTCATGCGCCGCCCGCGCGGAGCGGTGCGCCCTTGCGCATAAGCGTGAGCGAAAATAGCCAGGCCCGATTCATTCAATTTCGAAAATGGCCTAGTCCGCCTGAGTCACAAAATTTGTTGAGGTTTTGAAGCCGGCCCCGATATCTGACCACCACATGTTGTGCTATTATTTGCGATTCACGCTGGATGGAGGGTTTCAGGCATGGGTCTTCAATGGCACAACGAGGACAGTGAAGCGCGTTTTGGGGCTTATGTCGAGGCTCTTTCGCGCTGCCTTGGCCACGCCGACCGGGTGGCGCCATTGCGCTCCTATTGCACGGGCCTGCTGTTGCCGGGAAAGCGCAAGTCGGTTGAGCCGATGGCGGCGCGGTTGGCTCCCGAGCGGACCTCGGCGGAACATCAGTCCCTGCTGCATTTTGTCGGCCAATCGCCTTGGGATCATGAGGCCTTGCTGAGGGCGGTGCGGGCCTCGGTGCTGCCGGTCATGACGGCGGCTCATCCGATCGAGGCCTGGATCGTTGACGATTCGGGGATGCCGAAGAAGGGCAAGCATTCGGTCGGCGTGGCGCGGCAATATTGCGGCCAGCTTGGCAAGCAGGACAATTGCCAGGTCGCGGTATCGCTGTCGGTGGCGACGTGCGAGGCCAGTTTGCCGGTTGCCTGGCAACTCTATCTGCCCCAGTCCTGGTGCGGCGATGGGGAGGTGGAAGTGGCGCGGCGGCGGGCGGCCAAGGTGCCCGATGACATTGTCTTCCGGACCAAGCCCGAGATCGCCCTCGGGCAGATCACCTCGGCGCTGGCGGCGGGGATTGCGCCGGGCGTGGTGCTGGCGGATGCCGCCTACGGCACCTCCTCGGCCTTTCGCGATGGCCTGACGGGGCTGGGCCTGAACTTCATGGTCGGGGTTCAAGGAACGCTGACGGCATGGCCGCCAGGGCCGGCGCCCGAGGTCGCCTCCCTCTCCGGCTTCGGCCGGCCTTCGCGGCATCTGCGCCGTGGCGGCGATGGCGGGGCCCCCGCCCAGGTCGCGGACTTGGCTCAGGATTTACCGCCTGAGGCTTGGCGCGAGGTGGCTTGGCGCGAGGGCGCGGCGGAGGAGCTGAGTTCCCGTTTCGCGGCTCTGCGGGTCCGCCCGGCTCAAGGCGATCTCCAGGGCGATCTCCGGGGCGAGCATCGCGGCGATCACCGCTCCGAGCCCCGGCCCGAGCAATGGTTGCTGATCGAATGGCCCCACGAGGAAGGCGAGAGGATGAAGTTCTGGTTCTCCACCCTGCCCGCCGAGACCCCGCTTGAGCGCCTAGTCTACGTGGCCAAATTGCGCTGGCTAATCGAGCGGGATTACCAGGAACTGAAGCAGGAAGTGGGTCTGGGCGATTATGAGGGCCGGAGCTGGCGGGGCTTCCACCATCACGGCGCCTTATGTATCGCCGCCTACGGCTTCCTGATCGCCGAGAAGGCGGCTCTTCCCCCCTCGGCCCCCGAAACCGCCTGGCTGGTCAAGGCGACTGCCCTTCCCAACGGTTACCGGCCTCGCGGCGGCGCCGGTCCGGACCGAACGGCATGTGCCCAACTCAATCGCCACCCTGCGGCGGCGGATCGCCCAGGCGCTCGCGACAAAACTACCCCGATGTCCATGCTGTACCAGGATCATCGCACCGCAATACCATGAGTAACGGTACTTATGACTCAGTCGGACTAGGGCAATGTTCAATTATTCAGAGTTCAGGCTTGTTTGAATGGCAAGTGCGCTACCCCGCCCGAGCCACGAAGTATCTTGATTTTTGCAGTTGGCCCCGATTTCCGACCGCCAGTTTCAAAGAAAAAGGGCCCGGGGGGAGGACCCGGACCCTTCTTCATGGCGCCCGATCCCGGTGGGATGGGCAGCCAAACGGCGATTACGCCGCGTTGCTTTAGGCTGCTTTTCGACCGCTTTAGGCCGCGTTTTGGCCCCATTTCTCCACCGTGGCGGTGAATTGGGCGTTCAGGGGCTCGACCGTGTCTTGGGCCACCTTGGTCGCCAACTCAGCCACCTTGGTGCCCTGGACCATCAGTCCGTCGAAGCTGCCGCGCGCGTATTCGGAATTCAGCTCCATCACTTCATTCAGGGTCTTGGCGCCCAGAATGGCCTTGGTGGCGGCGACATTGCCGTCCAGCATCTGCTTGGCGAAGCTCATCATTTCCCCGCTGATGGCCTCCATGCCCTTGCCATAGGCCGCGCCGGCGGCGCTCCAGGCCCCGATGCCGTCCATGCTGTCCATGCCGCGCAAACCGGCGAAGGTTTTTTCATAGTTTTCGGCGCTGGCCTTGGCAAAGCCGCGAAGGGTCTCTTGACCGGCGGAAACCATTGTTTCAGCCACTTTCGCGGCGCTGTCGGTGGATTTATCCTGCTTGGTGCTCTTGGCGGTCATGATTAAATCTCTCCATCCATTGACGTCGTTGGCGTTTCGAGGGCCGGAATAAATCCGGTTAAATAAATTATGCTGCAATGCAACATAACGACAAAATAAGTTTTAACTGACTAATGTCAAGAAAAATTGTGCAGTGCAGCAATTTTTATTTTGCACTGCCGCAAAAAGAGGAGCGGACCCTTCGGTCCGCTCCCATCGGATATACGTTTGCCGGGCGGCTTGGAATTATCTTGATATGCCCTAATGCCACCAGAACGGCTTGCGGGCCTCGGCTTTTGCCTGCTTTTCGGTGAGGCCAATGTCTCGCAGGGCGTGGCGGTCAAGTTCGCCAAGGCGGCGGCGCGGCCCGGCGCGTAGGTGCCATTGATGGAGCGTTTTCGCAGCCTTCACGAAAATTCGGCCTAGATCAAATTCGCTAATCGTAATTGGTAGAGTTCTGATCATGGAAACGCTCCCTTCATCGCGTTATCAACTCAATATGTCAGATATATAGGGGATAAAATTCGCCGCGACAAACGAGTGTTTTTCATATAACTGATTAGTAATACTAATCAATAAAAGGAATAGCAATGACGGACCGGCGGCTTCCTTCCCTGAATGCCTTGCGCGCTTTCGAGGCGGCGGCGCGGCAGTTGAGTTTCACCCGCGCGGGCCGGGAACTGCATGTCACCCAGGCCGCCATCAGCCATAGGTCAAGGCGCTGGAGGGCTGGCTCGGGCTGGCCCTGTTCCGCCGCCGCGGCCGGGCCATTGTACTGACCGAAAATGGGCAAAACTATCTGGCGGAGGTGCGCGAGGCCCTGGATCTCCTGGCCGAAGCCACCGACCGTCTGACCCGGCGCCAGGATGCCGGCGTTCTGACCGTCGCCACCCTTGCCTCCTTCGCCGCCGCCTGGCTGATGCCGCGCCTGGGCCGGTTCCGCGCCCTGCACGCGGACATCGATGTGCGCGTGGCGGCCAGCGACGAAGTGATTGATTTCACCCGCGATGACGTGGATCTGGCGATCCGTTACGGCAACGGCCATTGGCCGGGGCTGGAAGTGCTGCCCCTGATGACGGAGGATGTATTTCCGGTCTGCAGCCCGGCCTTATTGAGCGGAGCCCACCCCCTGCGCCGGCCGGAGGATTTGCGCCACCACACCCTGCTGCACGACGATATGCGCGAGACTTGGCGCCTTTGGCTGCTGGCGGCCGGCGTCAACGGTGTCGATCCCGACCGGGGGCCGGGCTATAATCTATCCACCCTGGTGATCGATGCGGCGGCCGACGGCCAGGGCGTGGCCCTGGCCCGCAGCGCGCTGTTGCGCGACCATTTGTCCACGGGGCGGCTGATCCGGCCGTTCGAAATGGCCCTGCCGGCGGAATTCGCCTATTATCTGGTGTATCCCCCCCGCGCCATCGAGCACCCCAAGGTGCGGGCCTTCCGCGACTGGGCCCTGGGCGAAGCGGCGGCGGGGGCGGGCGGCGCTTGATTAACCGCTTGCCGCCAACACCGGTTAGGCGTTATTTAGGCGCCGCTTTTCGGGACCGCGAGAGATAAGGATTTTGCGCCATGGGTATCAAGGTCGCCGTCGTCGGCGCCACGGGCAACGTGGGCCGGGAAATGCTGAACATTCTGGCCGAACGGGAATTCCCGGCCGAGGAAGTCCTGGCCCTGGCCTCGACCCGTTCGGTGGGCAGGGAGGCGGGGTTTGGCGAGAAAACCCTGAAGGTCAAGGCCCTGGACAAATTTGACTTTGCCACCGTGGATATCGCGCTGTTCGCCGCCGGCGGCGATGTTTCCCGTAAATTCGGCCCCCTGGCGGCCCGGGCCGGCTGCGTGGTGATCGACAATTCATCCGCCTTCCGCATGGACCCGGACGTCCCCCTTGTGGTGCCCGAGGTCAACCCCGGCGATCTGGCCGGCTATAGCCAGCGCAATATCATCGCCAATCCAAATTGTTCCACGGCCCAGTTGGTGGTGGCGCTGAAGCCATTGCATGACGTGGCCAAAATCACCCGCGTGGTCGTTGCCACCTATCAGTCCGCCTCGGGTGCCGGGCGGGAAGCCATGGACGAATTGTTCATCCAGACCAAG
>JAYGEB010000517.1:0-2138 GCA_046582595.1 Alphaproteobacteria bacterium
CCGGGGTTGGGATACATGATCTCCGCCCCCGCCTCGCCGAACATCAGGCAGGCATAAAACATGGTCGGCTTGCCGCCCGGCTGGATCACGATGTGCGCGGGATCAACCGCCACGCCCCGGTATTTCTGGATGTCGTCCACCACCGCCTGGCGCAGTTCGGGAATGCCGTTGGCGGGGGTATAGCCGTGATGGCCGTCGGCCAGGGCCTTGCGCCCGGCCTCGACAATATTTTCCGGCGTCCGGAAATCCGGCTGACCGATGCCAAGGTTGATGATATCGCGGCCCTGGGCGGCCAGCGCGTTGGCCCGGGCCAAAACCTCGAACGCGGTCTCCGTGCCCAGGTGGTTCATTCGATCAGCAAGTTGCATGGCCGGGTTATGCCATGCCGGGGCGATGGACGCCACCGATTGCCGCGACAAATTTCAAACGATATATTTCAGAGCGTGACAATGCGCACAGCGAAAAGGGAGCGGCGGCATGAAGCCAGCCAACAGCATTCTCGCCGGCTTCGGCACCACGGTGTTCGAGGTCATGACCCGTCTGGCGATCGAGCATCAAACCATCAATCTGGGCCAGGGTTTCCCCGACGAAGACGGCCCCGACAGCATCAAGGCGATGCTGGATACCGCCACCAGGGAAGGTCCGAACCAATATCCGCCCATGCTGGGCATCCCGGAATTGCGCTAGGCCGTGGCCAGTCACGGCAAACGGTTTTATGACCTGGAGGTGGACTGGCAAACCCAGGTCATGGTCACCTCCGGGGCGACGGAGGCCCTGGCCGCCGCCATCCTGGCCCTGATCGAACCGGGCGACGAAGCGGTGGTGTTCGAGCCGCTGTACGACAGCTACGTCCCCATGCTGCGCCGGGCCGGCGCCGAGGTAAAGTTCGTGCGTCTGCAACCGCCCAATTGGGAACTGCCCCGTGCGGAGCTGGCAGCGGCGTTCTCGGACAAAACCAAATTGATTCTGCTGAACACGCCCATGAACCCCACCGGCAAGGTGTTCGACGCCGAAGAACTCGGCTTCATCGCCTCGCTGATCGAAAAACACGATACCTACGCCATTTGCGATGAAGTCTATGAGCATCTGATATTCGACGGCGTCAAACATCTGCCCTTGATCACATTGCCCGGCATGGACGAGCGCGCCATCCGCATCGGTTCCGCCGGCAAGACCTTTTCCATGACCTCGTGGAAGGTGGGGTACCTGACGGCGGCGCCAAATCTGCTGGGCCTGATCGCGAAGGCGCATCAGTTCCTGGTTTTCACCACACCCTCGAACCTGCAACGCGCCGTGGCCCACGGCCTGGACCATGAACAGGCCTGGTACACCCATCTGGCCGTGGAACTACAGGCCAAGCGGGATATGCTGGGCGATGGCCTGAGCGAAATCGGCTTTGACGTCATGCCCACCGCCGCGACCTATTTCATGAACGCCGACTACCGGCCCCTCGGCTTCAAGGGCACGGACGTGGATTTCTGCCGCCATGTCACGGTCGAGGCGGGGGTGTGACCGTGCTGCCCGTTTCGGCCCTTTACGCAACCCCGGACGTGGACCATCTGGTGCGCTTTTGCTTCTGCAAAAAGGATGCGGTTTTGCAAGGCGCCCTTACCCGCCTGCGGGATTTTTTCGGCACATAGGCCCATGGCAGCGAGCACACCGCGCAGATTTGCAGCCATTGTTTCGGCCGATGTTGTCGGCTATTCGCGGCTCATGGGCGTGGATGAGATGGCGACACTCGATGCCTTGCGGGCCCACCGGGCGGAACTCATCGACGGCAAGATTTCCCAGAACGGCGGCCGTATCGTCAAAACCATGGGCGACGGTCTGCTTTTGGAATTCGCCAACGCCATGGACGCGGTGCGCTGCGCGCTGGATATTCAGGAAGGGATGACGGCGCGAAACCGGGACATCGATGAGGGGAAAAAGATCATTTTCCGCATCGGCGTCAATTTCAGCGAAATTATCCCTGAAGGGGATGACATATTCGGCGACGGGGTCAATGTCGCCGCCCGGCTGGAGGGCCTGGCGGAGCCCGGCGGCGTGCTGATCTCCCAGTCCGCATACGACGGCGTCGCGGAAGAGATCTCCGCCTTGTTCGCCGACAACGGCAACAAAGCGTTCAAGAACATCGCCAA
>JAYGEB010000067.1:0-2987 GCA_046582595.1 Alphaproteobacteria bacterium
CCTGCCCATGGCGCGGGAATTGTCCCGCCACGCCATCCGGGTCATGGCCATCGCGCCGGGTATCTTCCTGACGCCCATGGCTTCCACCCTGCGCCCGGGCTATGTGCGGGAGATGACCGACGCCATTCCCTTTCCCAAACGCTTCGGCGAGCCTGCGGAATATGCCCAGATGGTGGAGACCATCGTCACCACGCCCATGCTGAACGGCGAAACCATCCGCATCGACGGCGGCCTGCGCATGCGTTGACCGTGCCGCAATATTTATGCGCCGCCGAGTCAAGCGGCGAAAAATTTGAGCTACAAATCTTCCAAGATTTTGTCGCGCAGGGTGTTGTATTCGTCTTTGGTAATAATACCTTGTTCGAAGATGGCCTTGAGTTTTTTTAGCCGCGTGATCGGATCGCCCTTTCCACGCCCACCGTCCGAACTCTTGGCGGCGGTTTTAGGCGCCGACGGCACGGCCGGCGCCACTTTTTCCGATGGCGGCGGCAAAGCCGCCGCCGCCGCCGCCGTGGTTGGTGAAACGGTCGCGGCCCTGATAACCGGTGAGGAAGGCACGGCGGCGGCCTTTTCCGTCTCGCTGGTCGTGGTTGCCTCGAACATTTCAGGGCTCACGGATTTATCGGGATAGGTCAGCCAAGCGGCCGTCCACCCGGTGCGTTGGGATCTATCTCGAATTTGGATCCAATCCTTATGTTTCTGAAGAATAAGTATTGGGTCACCTTGGGCAAGGCCAAATACCACGGGGTGGCTCGTGCTGGGGCCTTGACGTACATTCAGGCGGCTGGAAGATACCCGAGCAACCATGCCAGGCAGATAATTGGGACTTTGACGCGGCTTTACCGGAGCCGGGTTGCTTCGCTTGGCGCCAGCACCTGGGCTAACGGAAGCCAGAACGGTAGCCCCATGACGGTAGTAGTTTTTCGGTGTTTTAGAGGCAATAAATGCCACCGCTTGTTTGATGCACTGCCGCAGCGCCTTCTCGATCGGCGTATTCTTCCAGGAACTTAAGCTAACACCAAGAGCGCCGCCGCCAGCGGCCCCCAATAGCGCCGCACTCATGTTCATATTGGTTGCGCTACCCCGCACGCTCGTGGCGGCCACGACACGGGACGTCCGAGTATCGATAACACGAATATCGATGGCCATATGAGCCGAACTATGCCCGGCGGCCAGGCCGCCGACAAGCGCGGCGGCAAGTCCCAGCACACCGAACCCGCCTACCCCACGGCTTAGCGCCAAACCTGACGCAGCACCTCCCTGGGCGCTGCCTCCGCCGCCCGAGGCACTATTCATAAACTCCGTGACAGCGCCGGTGATCAGTAGTTCGGCGCCTTCGATCTCTCCCATCCGCGCCGCGGTCGACGCCCTCACTCGTCCCGATGCGCCCAAATCCTGTTCCTGAAGCACCTCGGACAACAATTGCCTTTCCAGCAAAATAAATCGTCCGAAATTAAACAACGCCGTTGTCAATTGATCCGCCATGCCATCGCCGATTTTGCCATCGTACCAACCCGACCCGGTCTTATCGACAAATCGGGAGACGGCAATGCGCGCCTTCGGACCGTCATAGGCTTCTTCTGTTACTTGATTGATACCCGGTCCCGCGGTGGGGCTGGTAACTTCGGTTTTTGTGCCGGCTTCTTTCGCACCAAATAAGGAGCCAAGAAACTTCGCACCCGACGTTTCGAGCAGACTGCCGCCGGCGCTGCTATTTTGGGCCGGCATATCGCTTGGATCGTCCTCCTGTCCATCCTGCGCCCATGCATGATCCGGCATCATCGATATGGACAAAATCAAGATGGCCGGAACCCATACCAACTTGGTCACTTTGCGCCAAATCATTGCTACCCCCTAGATTGTTAAGATTGCGGTTTCGAAAAACGCAAGTTTTCTCCCTGATACAAAAATTCTGTACGAAATTAGCGCCTCGAACGCCGCTGTCGCGGTTGCCGTTGCTTGCGTGCCTCCGCATCCAAATACCGTTGGTATGCGATGTCCTGTTCCTTTTTCGTTTACGGTCAGCAGCCAAGGCCGCGCTTTGCAAATTCTGTCGTCGGGCCGCCTGCACATTGCCCTGTTCAACCAATGCGAAGGGACGCAGACTGACACCATAAACGTAACCGATGATCTGTCCGCCCCTCGAGACTTGAAGCCAATTCCGGTTGGGCACCTTGCCGGTTACGGATATTCGATCACCGCTCTTCAACGTCGCGGTCGTGCCATGTTGGGAACCCGGCTCGCTCCTTACCAGAGATTTTGTAACGGCAACGTAATCACCATCCATGGGCTCGACTTTCACCAACACCACGCCGGGCGCACGGTTCCGCGCGGGCGCGGAAGGAGGGCTGGCCGCCCGATCCCGCAAGGCCTGGTAGCGGCTCTTCGCCAGAGGCGCTAGCGCGCCATCCGGGTAGGCTTTCAAAAAGGCAGCGTAGTCGCCGGCGTTTTGGCTGTCTTTGATGGCCTGCCAAAAGGCCAGTTCGGGATCCAATTTAGATCGCGAAGGTTTTGCAGCTTTGGCTTCGACCGTCAAACCACGCACTTTATCCTTCGTCAAGGCGCGCAATTTGGTCAAGTTTACCGGGGGCGATGCCGCCGGGCAGAAAAATGAAATCACCGTCTTCATCACCCGACATCCGAATATCGCCGTAGTTTGGCGTTTGATCCGCATTGACGATAACGCTGCGGCGCAGTCTGGTAAACAAGGTGAAGCCATCAATGGGTTCGTTGGCATTCCTCAAGGTTCGCAATAATGCGCCCGTGAAGACAGAATGACCGTCAATGCCGCCATCGACCACCGGTTCCAGCCCGCCTGAAGTCAGGGCCTTGCGCGCCCGCATTGGCGACATTGGCGGCACGGTTGGAAGCGACGGCGCGGCGTATGAAGGGGCACAGCTTTAGAAGTGCTGAGCACAATACGGCAAAGATAGATGAGCTGGCAGGCAAGGTGGCGTTGGCATTGAACGAGCGGGCACAGATCGGAA
>JAYGEB010000202.1:0-3742 GCA_046582595.1 Alphaproteobacteria bacterium
TAATAAAAAATGGAATGGCTGTTCCTATTGCAACACCAATTATGCCAAAAAACTTAATAAGTACAAGACTGAGGGTAAGATTTGTAATTCCTTCAATAATATTCACCCAGGCATATATTTTATGATTTGCAGATGCATAAAGAACATTCAGCCCTGGCCATTGTATCACGCCTAATATACCGACGGCACCGAGAATAGCGAGGGGTACATAGGCGTCCAGATATGCCTCGCCCATCCATATCGCGATGAATGGATGCCCAAATATAATTGCCGCACCCTCTGCGCATCCGCCAAACAGTATTGCAATTCTTGTCGCAAAGAGAAATTTAGGAACCAGTGATTCAGCGCCGCCGATAGAGAAATCTCGGGTAAACACAGGTTGGAATATACCCAATACCGCTCCCATTCCCTGTGATATATAATCGAGCAACCGAATGGCGATATTATAATGGGTTACCATGGAAAGGCCGAGAATTTGCGCAATGACCAAGGCATCAATTTGAAAGCGTAAAATATCTCCAATCTTGGCAATAAATGTATATTTGCTGTAATCAAATAGCGGTTTGAACAGGGTCCGGTCCAAATTGTTCCGGCTGACGCGCAGTTCAAGTAATAAATTCCGAGCCAAGATGAACACCGCGACCCGGCGAAACATATTCACAACAAGTGTAATCAACGCAAGCGCGACAATGCCATATCCTTGTCCGATAAACACTAGGACCAGACCGCGTCAAGCTGGCGAACAAATCAATAATTGAAACTAGATCAAAGCGAAACTTTGCCGTGACGACGCCGTTGAAACTGGCAATTGCGAATGAGACAAAAATATCAACACCGCCGATTATTACGACGATGCGAAAAACATCGATTTCTGCGCTATCTTTCAGAAACCAAGGGGCGGCGGACGCAACGACAGCCGATACCAGAAAGGCTGCCACGCCGATACCGAGGAAAAGTGCAAAAGAGGTAGACATGACACGATTGACTTCATCGTGGTCACCTCTTGCCAAGGCATGCGCGGTGAAGCGGTGAGCAGCACTGCCAAGACCCAAATCCAGTAAGGAATAATATCCCATAAGGGTGCCCACCAACACCCACATGCCGTACCAGCGGTCACCTAATACATGAATTATGTATGGCATCAGAAAAAATGCGGTCACCACAGACGTAACCAAGGCGATCACCCGTAGGATCGAACCTCTGAAAAGAAGCCTACCTGTATCCGCCATTCACTGGACCGCCCGCCTGAATTAGAAACATAGACACATAACATTTGTATAATTTCAAGAAGCGGTCTCAAGCAGATACGTCATACATGGAATTGTCGGTGACACGTCATACATGGAATCGTCGGTGACACGTCATCGACAAAAATAGCTTCGGCGATTGACCGGGTTGGGCCTGGATACGGTGCCGGGCCAGGGTTAGACTGTCCGGGCGAGTTAACGGGAGACGAAGATGAAACTGCTATATTTTGATGATTACCGCCTGGGCGTTTTGAAGGGCGAGATGGTTGTGGACGTGACCGATGAGCTGAGGGATATCCCACATATCGATAGCCGCGCCCTGATGAACGGCCTGATCGCCGAATTCGATGCTTACCGCGGCCGGCTGGAAGCCGCCGTCGCCAAGGCCGACGGCCAGGCGCTGTCGTCGGTGACCCTGCGCCCGCCGCTTCCCCTACCCCGCAATATCGACTGCATGGCGGTGAATTACATGGAAGACGGGACGCGGGAGGCGCCCGCGCCGATCAACGGTTTTCACAAATCCCCCTCCGCCATCATCGGGCCGGGCGAGACCATGGTGCTGGACGATATTCCCGCCACCATATTCGAGGGCGAGGCGGAATTGGCGGTGATTATCGGCATGCCGGCCCGCCATGTCGCGGCGGCGGAGGCCATGGACCATATCTTTGGCTACACCTGCTTCATCGATGGCTCCGCCCGCGGGGTGGGGCCATCCAACAATGTGTTTTTTCAGGTCAAGTCGCGGGATACCTTCGCCCCCATCGGGCCCTACATCGTGACGGCGGACGAGATCGACGAGCCGCAAAATTTGGCCGTGAAGCTTAGCGTCAACGGCGAGGTGAAGCAGGATTTCAACACCTCCGACATGGCCCACGATATTGCCCGCTGCATCGAATGGACGTCCTCGATCCACGCTCTGGAGCCGGGCGATATCCTGGCCACGGGCACAAATCACCGGGGCCTGAACGCCTTCCAGGATGGTGACCGGGTGGAACTGGAAATCGAAAGAGTTGGCTGCCTGTCCATCAATATCCGCGATGACCTGAAACGCACCTGGGCCCGGGTCACCCGCCTGGAACATGCCGAAAAGGGCCTGGAGGGGGCGCATACGCCGCAATTGACCGGGAAACATGCGGGTTAGGACATCCGCCCGCGCGGTGCCTGTCCACGGGGCCAATTCAGTGCGTTATTGATCGACCGCCGGCGTCAAGCCGTCCACGATGTGGATGATAAGTTGCAGCCGGGCCATGATGGAGGCGGCGTGGCGGGGATCGTCGATTGCCATTGCGGGGGCGGGGTCCAGGTCCAGCCAGGGCCGGGGAGCCTCGATGGCCAGCAGAAATTGGCCCTCGTCAAAGGCGAACCTGGGAATTTCGCCGGGCGGCAAGGCTTGGCTCACCTCCATCATGGCGTCCATGAAGCCATATGTCAGCAGGCTACCGGCCTCTTCCGCGCCGTCGGTGAAAATTTTGAAACGCCGCGCGAAGGCCGCATTCTCCGGAGCCAACCCGTCGATCCGCTCCACCGGGGGATTGAGGCCGTGGTGGCCGAACAGACCGCGGTCTTCGTACCCAATGGTGCGATGCTGGAAGGCCCCCGGCATATCCAGGACCAGAAGCAGAAAATTCCGGCCCATGCGCGCGGTGTTCCGTCCCAGCTTGCGGGGCGGGATGGTCGTAACTTCGCCTAGGACGAAGGGCCGGCCCCGGCGGGAGCCGAGAAAGGCGGCGCCCAGCTTCAGTTCGCGATAGTCGGGCAGCAAGCTCAGGTCGCGGGCATGATGGGCGGAGGCGAACACCGTGGCGGTGCGGTGATTGGGATCTTCGCCACCGCCAAAATAATATTTCAGCCCCAGATGGCCGCCCAATTCACGCAGAATTTCCTCGCGCCGCGCCGCCGACGGCTTCCAGCGCAGTATGGCGGCGCCAATACCGCACAACAGCAAGGCCAGGGCCGATATGGCAAACAGCCATTCGGGGGGACGTCCCGCCAAGCCGGAGATGATCAACGCCAGGCCGGTTCCCACCGCCACGGGAACGCCGAAAGCCGACAGTTTCCAATAATCCCATTCGGTCTTGCGGCGAACCTTCTCTACGTCCGCCAGGGAGGCGGCGAGTGCGCCCTGATGGAAAGCGGCGAATTCCGGCCATTCTCGCGCCATGGCCCGCGAAACGGCTTCGCGGGTGCCGCTCGATGGGGGACGGGTGAGCCACAGGCCCAGCACCAACGAGGCCGACGCCGCCCCGCCTCCCATCGCGAATTGATAGACCACCCATGGCGCCGCCGGGTGGGCGCCATGCAGATACGCCAATCCGGTGCATAAAAAACCAACCGTACCCAGCGCGCACAGGCCCCGACCGGTGATATCCCGGATTTCCGGCACGCTGTGCAGTCTTTTGGCAACGGCAAGGACATAAATGGCCAGAATGGAGAATTCGACCAGCACCGCGATATGAGTATCAGCCAAGACATGCCATGCCGTCACAATGACCAAA
>JAYGEB010000257.1:0-7134 GCA_046582595.1 Alphaproteobacteria bacterium
CGGCAAGCCGTGGGTCTGAGCGTCCCATTGCAATTTCGCCACCGGCTTTCCAGTCAGATGCTCGGCGGAAATTCCATCGAGAAAGAATTTGGCGATGCGCTGGGCGACTGTTTTGATTGAGTGTTTTTTCGGATCGAACCATTCAACGGTCCAGTTCAAGGCGCCCAACAGAAATTGGCACAGCGGCACGATTTCGACATCGCCGCGCAAGACACCGGCCCGCAACGCATCATCCAGCATCGCTTCCCAAAGTTGGGCATAGGCGCGCCGTAATGGCCGGTGCCGTTTCCGCACGCTTTCGGGCAACTGGCTATGGACGCGGATATTGGCGGAGATGAATTCACTGCCGCCCAAAAGAACCGACAGATGGGCATGAACCGCGGCGGCGATTTTCGCGCGGTGGTCATTTTCATCTGCCACT
Organism: Alphaproteobacteria bacterium; assembly: GCA_046582595.1. Lineage (GTDB taxonomy): Bacteria > Pseudomonadota > Alphaproteobacteria. The sequence continues at coordinate 422 of JAYGEB010000257.1, forward strand.
GCGGCAAGCGCCTGGCGCACCGCGTCATGGACCTCACGCAGGCCACGATCAAGAATGGCGTCCAAAAGGTCGTCTTTCGAGGCAAAATGATAATAGACGCTGCCCGCCTTCATGTCCGCCGCGGCGGCGATATTGCGAATGGTCGAGGCGGCGTAACCCTTATCGCGGAACAATCCAGCCGCCGTCTTCAGGATGCGTTCCCGCGTACGCTGGAGCTTGCTATCGGCGCTCCCTGATCGAACCTGAGAAATTTTCAACTAGCCGGAGCCGCTGTCGCGACCCAAGTGATTGGTTCAATTGATCTTTTCTTAAAAGTCCGAGCATGTTTTAAAAGAACATGCGCTTGATGAGTTTCTAATGACATCACTTGCGGTTTCTTTTCCGGAGACACCCCTTTAACAGCCCGCTCTTTCTAACATGCGTTCGGGCGGCAAACAATTGAGGCGCGACGCGGCATCATCCTGGGCGCCCAAGCGTCGCCAACAAGCAAAGGACAACAGCGATGAAATTAGCCGTCGAGTTCGCCAGCGTTTCCTATCGCGAGGGCCCGGCAATGGTCGCCCGTCTGGCCAAGGGTATCGAGGACATCGGCTACGACCAACTGGATATCTATGATCACGTTGTCATGGGGTACGAATTGGAAGGCCGCGACAAATCATATTATGCCGCCAACATGCCGATACTCGAGGCCCTGATGACGCTGTCATATGCGGCGGCCGTCACCGGACGGATCGGGCTTGGCACGCAGGTGCTGGTGCTGCCGCAACGCCAGCCCATATTGGTGGCGAAACAGTTCAGCACCCTTGATACCTTATCGGGCGGACGGGCGCGGTGCGGTATCGGCATTGGCTGGCAGGCCTCGGAGTATGAGGCGCTGGGCCAACGGTTCGAGGACCGGGGCCAGCGCATGGACGAGGCGATAGAATTGATCCAGGCCTGCTGGCGCGACGAACGGATCGATTTCAAGGGCGACCATTACAGCGTCGTCGCCATGGCGATGGAGCCGAAACCGCCCACGGGCGCCGGCCTGCCCCTCTGGATCGGCGGCCGCACCGCGCCCGCTCTGCGGCGGGTCGGAAAATACGCCGATGGCTGGCTTGCGGGACAGGTCGCGGACGCCGATTTCGCCAAGCATGCCATGGACACGATCCGCGAGGCGGCCCTCGCCGCCGGCCGCGATCCGGATGCGATCGGCTGGGAAGGCATGATCGCCTCGCCGCCGCGTCCGGGCGACGCGGAGGCCAAAACATTCTATTCCCAGCCCGACCGGGTGGTGGCCCGCGCCGCCGAAATGAAGGCCATGGGTTTCGACGGCGCATCGCTGAACGCCACGGCGATATTCCAATCCGGCGCGCGCGGCGTAGAAATGATCCTCGATACCCTGTCAACTCTGCACGACCGGCTCAGGGCCGAGGTTGGGTAGAGGCGGATACTTGGCATTTCTGGAATGTTCCAAGCCGCCCGTCTTCATTCCACGTCCAGCCGGTAGGCGTCGCCGTCGCGCACGATCCTTCCGGCGGTCGGGGCGGCGAAGTGCGTGCCAATGATCAGCACCGGCTGTCCGGCATACTGGGCGTAGAAGTCCAGGCGGGTTTGAGTGGACTGCTCGGCATCGTAATCCACGCTGGCGGCCCAATCCGGGTGCGCGAATTGGCATGGATGATGGGTCATGTCCCCGGTGATGACGGCCTCTTCGCCCCGCGAGCGGATCCGTACGCTTACATGGCCCGGGGTATGTCCCGGTGTCGGCTCGAGCCAGACTTCGCTGGTGATCGAATGGTCCATGTCCACCAGGTCCGCCAGCCCCGCATCAATGATCGAGCGTACGGAATCCTCGACCACCGGTCCGAAGTCATCCTGCTCGGTCTGGCTCCAATATTCCCATTCCCGGCGGGCAAAAAGATAACGGGCGTTGGGAAACGTCGGCGCCCATTTACCATCGACCAGCATGGTGTTCCAGCCAACGTGATCCACATGCAGATGCGTGCACAGCACGGTATCGACGCTTTCGCGGGGAAACCCAGCTTCGGCCAGATCCTCCAAAAAGCTGCCCTTGAGCATGTTCCAGCCCGGAATCTTGCGTTCCTTGTCATTGCCCAGACAAGTGTCGACAACAATTGTCCGGCCCTCCGACCGCACGACCAGGGCATGGATGCTCAGTTTCATCAATCCGGTCTCGGTGACGAAATGCGGCCGCAGCCATTCGATGCCGAGGACATCCTGTTTGCTGCGTCCAAAGAGGAAACGCGGCGATGTGGGAGCCTCGAGCTCGACGATCCGGGAAACCGTGACGTCGCCAATCTTCCATTGCAGCATATGTCCACTCTCCGTTGGCTTTTGGTGAACCGTCAGGCCGGTTCATTTGTGATGGCGCTCAAATTGACATATCAAATACAGGCTTCACTATTTCCTCCATTGAGGCGCGATCCAGATCGAAAATAGACTATCTAACAAACATTAGACAGACTATGGGCCAATTTCAAATTCGGTCCGCAACGGCGGCCGGCCGCGATTGGCGTTCGCCGCCGCCAGCCCGCGGGACAAGTTGATAAGGGAGTTTGATTGTCGTGAAATTTGGCGTCTTGCAATTTTTTAGCTGGCCGGGACGGCGGGGGCCATTGGAAACGGTCTATGAGCGCGCGTTCGAACGCATGATGATCATGGAGGAGACCGGATATGACGCGGTATGGCTGGCCGAACATCATTTCAGCACCTACAGCGTCTGCCCTTCGGTTCATATCATGGGAACCCACATCGCGGCCCATACCAAACGGCTGCGCATCGGCACGGCGGTGTCGCTGGCGCCGTTCTATCATCCGCTCAGGCTGGCGGAGGAAGTGGCGTTGCTCGATCATGTTTCCGGCGGCCGGGTGAATTGGGGCGCGGGGCGCGGTTTCGACCCGACCGAGCACCGGGCCTTCGGCGTCGAGCCAAAGGACAGTTACGGCAGGTTCCGCGAATGCTTCGAAATTGTTCTCAAGTGCTGGAACAATGAACGGCTCACCCATCACGGCGAGTTCTGGCAGTTCGATGATATCGAGGTGTTGCCCAAGCCGAAACAGGATCCGATGCCGGTCTGGCTTGCCACGGGTTCGTCCGAGGCGATCATCTGGGCCGCGGAGCGCGGGCATTCCATTCTTCTGGGCCCGCATGCCACCCGCGATGAAAGCTCTGGGAAAGTCGCCCTGTTCAAAAGCACTTTGGAGGCCGCCGGATATTCCGCCACGGGACGCCAGACACCGATCGCGCGCGCGCTGGCGATCGCGGCAAGTCAAGAAGAGGCGGAAGATATCGCCCGCCGCGGCGCGGAGTTCATGTTCGGCTCCTATCTGCGCAACAAGGACAACGTCCGTGGCAAGGCCGCCGGCGTCGGAAAAACCGTGCCCGACGACGGTTTCACCGCTGCCCTGAGGGAAGACATCGACCCGGTGGAGCGCTATGTGAAGCAGGTCGCGCTTTGTGGCACGCCGGAGAAAGTGATCGACGATTTACAAATGATGGAAAAGTCCATACCGCTTGAATATCTGATGATCGCGCCGCTCAGCCACGGCTCTTTCACGCTGTTCACGGAAAAAGTCCTGCCGAAATTTCTTTAGACCCATTTCGAAATTGAATGAATCGGGCCTGGCTTTCTTCGCTCACGCTTGTGCGCAAGGGCGCACCGCTCCGCGTGGGCGGCGCATAAGCGCCGGGCCGCCGTCGCGGCCTTGATCGACCAGTTCAATCTCGAAAATGGCCCTGTCCGGCGGCGGGCGTTTTTACTGGGCGGTCATGCCGCCATCGATGACAAGCTCCGCGCCGGTCATCCAGGCCGACTCGTCGGAGGCCAGAAACAAGACGCCGTTCGCGATGTCTTCGGCGGTGCCAAGGCGGCCCATCGGGGTCTTTTCCAACAACACTTTATTGACCGCCGGGTCGCTGAACCGCTCGGTGGTGAGCGGCGTCGTCGCATAGCCTGGATGGATCGAGTTCACCCGGATATTCTCCTTGGCATATTGCAGCGCCGCCGTTTTGGTGAACAGCCGGACCGCGCCCTTGGCGGCGGAATAGGCTGGCGTTGTCGGGCTGCCGACGATACCCATGACCGAAGACGTGTTGATAATCGAGCCGCCGCCGCCCCGGCGCATGGCCGGAATGGCGGTCTTCGTGCCGAGAAAGGCGCCCTTGGCATGCACGGCAAGCTCGCGGTCCCAGGTCTCCTCCGTCAAATTCTCGATTTTGCCCGGTACGGCGATGCCGGCGTTGTTGAACAGGATATCGAGGCGGCCATAAGCCTCCAGGGTGTCGGCAACGGCCTGCTTCCAGTCCGCTTCCGAAGTCACGTCCAAATGCCGGTACAGCACGTCGGCGCCTCGGTCACGGAACGCCGCCGCGGCGCGCTCGCCCAGTTCATCGCGGATATCGGTCAAGACAACCTTGGCGCCCTCCCGCACGAACAGATGCGCGGTCGCGCCGCCGAAACCCATCAACTCGCCTTCTATCGCCGCCGCCGCGCCCGTCAACAGCGCCACCTTGTTTTCTAATCGCATGCCCGCCTCCGCTTAATCTGTAAGCTTGTCCATGACCGCAATCTACCACACAATCGCCGCCAATCGCCTCGCCCCTCAAGGCCGGGCCGGGGCATGGAATATGTATTGATATTCTGCCTAATGGTTGTTAGATAATTACTGGCTGTCTTGGGCGAATTCCGGGATTGGATCAGGGAGTTGGAGCCGTGAAACACTATGAAGCGGTCATCATCGGCGCCGGTTTGAGCGGCATCTACCAGCTATACCGTTTGCTCGAACTTGGCATGGAGGTCACCGTTCTCGAGGCCGCCGACGATCTTGGCGGAACCTGGTACCACAACCGCTATCCGGGTTGCCGCTTCGATTCCGAGAGCTACACCTACGGTTACTCTTTCTCGAAGGAGTTGCTTGAGGAATGGAACTGGACGGAACACTTCTCGCCCCAGCCCGAGACCCTGCGCTACCTGAACCACGTGGCCGAAAAATTCGGCCTGCGCCGGCACATGCGGTTCGGCTGCAAGGTCGCCTCGGCCGTTTACGACGAGGACGCAAACATCTGGAAGGTCAATCTGGCCGACGGCGGCGCGGTCAGTTGCCGCTTTCTCATCACTGCTATTGGCGTTCTCTCGGCGCCGACCATGCCGCGCATCGAGGGCATCGACCAATTCAAGGGCCCGTGGTTCCACACCTACGACTGGCCCCATGAGCCCGTGGCGCTGGCCGGTAAAAAAGTCGCGGTGATTGGCACCGGCGCCACCGCCGTCCAGCTCATCGCCGAGATCGCCGACAAGGTCGGCGAACTGTTCGTCTTCCAGCGGCGGCCCAACTGGTGCGCCCCCCTGCACAACAGCCCGATCAGCGACGACGAGATGGCGGATATCAAGACGCGCTATGACGAAATCTTCGCGCTCTGCCGCCAGACGCCCGGCGGCTTCATCCACAGGGCGGACCGCCGCAACCTGTTCGAGGTGGCGGAGGACGAGCGCAACGCCTTCTTCGAGGAGCTTTACGCCTCGTCGGGGTTCCGCATCTGGCAGGGCAACTTCCGCGACATGTTGCTGGACGAGGCGGCCAACACAGAGTTCACCGCCTTCGTGGCCAACAAAATCCGCGAGCGGGTGAACGATCCGGTCCTGGCCGAGAAGCTGATACCCAAGGATCACGGCTTCGGGACCCGGCGGGTGCCGATGGAGACGAACTATTACGAAGCCTACAACCGCGGCAACGTGCATCTGGTCGATCTCAACGAGACCCCGATCGAATGCATCACCGAGGCCGGCCCGCGCACCTCCGAACGGGACTACGATGTCGATTTGATCGTCTACGCCACCGGCTTCGACGCCATGACCGGGGCCTTCGACCGCATCGATTTCGTCGGCGCCCAGGGGCGGAAGCTCAGCGAAAAATGGATCGACGGACCCATCACCTACTTTGGCCTGCAGACCGCCGGCTTCCCCAATCTGTTGATGCTGGCCGGACCGCAGGCGGGTTCGGGCTTCACCAACTTCGGCCGCGGCGTCGAGGAGGGCGTGGATTGGACGACCGCGTTGCTGACCTATCTGAAAACGCACGACTACACGAGCATCGACACCACGCCGGACGCCGAGCAGGACTGGGGCCGGCATGTGCGGGACATGTATGACGTGCTGCTGTTGGGCAAGGTGGAGTCGTGGTTCACCGGCTACAATTCCAACGTCGAGGGCCACGACAAGATGCGCCTCGTGGTCTACAACGGCGGCGCCCCGCGCTACCGCAAAAAACTCGCCGACATCGTCGAGAAGGGCTACGAGGGCTTCATCCTTGCCTGAGGCCCGGCGGATGGTCCGGCCGCATGCAAACGGGGATGAAATGACGTAGTATCGTCTTTCTTGGGCCGGCTCGCGGCCCTGGAATGGGGAGTTCGCCGATGGCCATTCGAGAGCTATTCCATGACGCCGCCACGATCGAGGCATGGGTCGCGGCGGGTGAATGGCGGAACCAGACCCTTGACGATTGCCTGCGCCGGCACGCGGCGGAGCGCGGCGACAAACTCGTCATGATCGACCGCAAATGGCGGCTCACCTTCGCCGAGCTGGACCGTCTGGCGCATCGGGCCGCCTGCGGCCTTTACCAGCTCGGGATGCGGCCTGGAGACGTAATCTCCATACAATTGCCGAATTGGGCGGAGTGGTTGATTTTGCACTGCGCCGCCAGCAAGCTTGGCGC
>JAYGEB010000311.1:0-6493 GCA_046582595.1 Alphaproteobacteria bacterium
AAGACCCATATAGACGCATTACGAAGTCTTTCGGGTAGGAGCGTGTTGCGCCGTGGCACCAGTACCACAAGCGGCGCGCGACACCGCCGAAAGTCTTCGTAATGCGCCGAATTTGGTCGTTTCAGGGGCCCCTCGGCGGCGTCGTGAAACCTTGAAGGTAGTGGCCACCGTCGGCGGTTCCACTCCTACCCGAGGGGCCCCTGAAACGATCTATATGGGTCTTTATCATCGCACCTTGGTATAAGCCCCGGTTCCTCCTCGAACGGTTGAAGGCTTTGTTGGGCAAATTTATCGCCGCAAAATGGACCGCGATAATGCCGTTCTTGGCGCTCGGAGCCGCTGCTTAACAGACGACCGACAATAGGGGCGGTTTATGGAACGTCGGGCGGTATTGGTTTCAGGTACGTCGTTCTTCAAGTTAATCCAGATGGCGTAAATATTGCGCCACGTAATCGGTCTTGACCTCGGCACGGTAGGCTTCCATCAGCTTCGCCGTCACCGGCCCCGGTACCGCGCCGTTGCCGATGGCGCCGCCGTTGAAACTGGCCATGGGACAAAGGCAGAGCGATGTAGAGGTGATGAAGGCCTCGTCCGCCGTCGCCGCGTCGTAGGGCGAGAGGTCGTCTTCCGCGATGCCGATGCCAAGGTCGCGGCACAGGTCCATGGCCACGGACCGGCTGACGCCGGCCAGAACATACTGCGCCTTGGGCGTGCGCACATGGCCGTCCTGCACCAGGAATATGTTGCTGCCGCTGCCCTCGGTCAGAAATCCACGGGTATCGAGCAACACCGGCCAGGCATCGGGCGCGGATTTCCGGGTCTCCAGGCCGGCGACGATCAGGTTCAGATAATTATGGGTCTTGGCGGCGGGGTTCAGGGCCTCGGGCGGGGTGCGCCGGGTCGAGGGCACGACGACGTCAATGCCGTCGCGGAACAACGCCGCCCGCTTGGCCAGCGGCAACGGCACGCAGGTGACGATCACGGTCGGCCCCGCATCGCCGCCCGAGCCGTCCGGATAGTTGGGACCGCGCGTGACCCGGAGGAACACCCAATAATCATCATCGGGGGCCAACAGGTGGGCATTGCGCGCCACCACGTCTTCGGCAATGGCGCAGAACCGGTCGACACTCAAGCCTGGGTCGATTTGCACATAGCGCAGGGAGCGCAGCAGGCGTTCCACATGCTCCCGCAGCCGGTAAATCTTGCCGCCGAAGGTCCGCGCCGTGTCGAACACCGCATCGCCATAAATGAAACCACGGTCGGAAATGGGGATCGTGGCGCGGGATTCAGGCACGTATTCGCCGTTCAGGTAGACCACGCGTTCGTTCAACAGGCTATCGTTCATTCAGCGGCTCCCACCACGTCGCGTTCACAACCAAAATCCTCCAAACCACCCTTGAATTCGGATTGCGCGAATATTTCCGGCAGCAGGTTTTTCAACCAGTCCCGGTCCATATGGATACCATTGGCCTTCAGGAATATCTCACCCTCGTCCAGCACCATGTCCCAATCGTCCTGGCAGCGGTAGCGCTTGGAAACATCGTCGTGGGGCTGCTGACCAAGGGCCTGGACCAGAATATCGGTCCAATTCATAACCTCGAACTTTCCACCCGCTTCAAGCCCGGAAAGCTGGCCGTGGCAGCCGTGATAGAGGGAGACCAGGACATCCACGTCCTCCCGCTCCGCCCGTGCCAGGGTCGCCGCCCGCGCCACCTGCTTCAGGCCGGGTGATCGGTCGGCACCGGAGCCGCCGCAGGTATAACCGGGCTCCGCGATCGTATCGACCAGGGTCAGGCCGGGCACGGCGGTCAGCATTTTGGCCACATTGCGGCCCACCTCGTCCATGCCGTCATGGGTATGCAGCAGGATCCGCTTGTTCACCGGCTGGATGAATTTCGCCGCCAGGCCCTCGGCGCGGGCCACCAGATAGTTGGTGACATGGTCGAATTCAAAGCTGGCGGCGCGGAAGCCGGACAGGGTTTCCCCCAGATGCAGCACGCAGGAAGGGCACCAGCTCAACACCTCCTTGGGCTGGAAGCCGGCGAAGCGGTTGATGGTGCCGTCCATGACCTTTTCCGCGCTGCGTTGATCGCCTTCCCATTTCGACTGGATGATGCCGCAACAGGCGCCCGGTCCGCCGACCACTTCATAATCGACTTCAAGGGAGTCCAATAACGACATAGCATTAAACAATAAATGCGGTGTCCTAATGGGGTTGCAGCCGGTGTAGAAGACAACTTCGGCCGGATGGACGCGGGGGTTGCGCAACAGCTTGTCGAACTCCGGCGGGGCCAGTTGCATGGCGGCCATGATGCGGATGGCGCGGGACATTTTACGGAATAGCTGCGGCGTCGGGCTGTCCTGTTCCGCCTGCACCGTATTGACCAGCATCAACATGCGGCGGGGATTGACCGCCTCCGGACAGGCTGGAATACACAGCCCGCAGCCGTTGCATTGTTGCGCCCAATCCCTGGCCGCGCCCGCCAAGGGCGTGCCGTCCCGCAGCAATCCCAGCACGCCGCCGATGACGCCGGGTTCATCGCCGGCCTTGATATCGGTGAAGGGCGTGACGGGGCAAATTTCGACACATTTGCCGCATGCGGTGCAATCCGAGACCAGGAGGCCGCGCTCCTGCTCCAGAAAATCGTCCAAGGACTGTTTTGCCGTAGTCATTTGGCCAGTGTTTCCCGGCTGGGAGTGGAGGTCAAGTGGGGCTTTTCCTCTTTTGGCTCTTGCCCTTGGCGGCATCGGCCCGCAAGGCCGCATCCGCCGCGCCGCGCGACCAGGTCAGAAATTCTTCCTCGTTGTCCAGAACATCCACCGGCACGGTCCAATAGCTGTTCAGGCCCCGCTTCTTACCTTTGCGCAAATAACTGAAGGCTTCCATGCCGGCGGCTTCATAGTCCGGTCGGTTTTCGTCATCGACCTTGAAATGCAGCACGTCATTGACGATCAGGGCGAACATCAGGCCGCGGTAGAACACCCCCAAACCGCCGAACATGCGCCGGGAGGTGACATGGCCGAGAGGCTCGACCAGATCCTCGATATAGGCGCGGTATTCAGGGGAAACGGCCATTGATGCCTAACTCGCAATGACATGCAGCTCGACGCCTTCATGCCGGCGCAGCGATGCCATGACCTTGGAAATATTGCGCAGGCTTGGATTTCCCTTGGCACTAAGCATGCGCATCAGGCTTTCCGGCTTTCGGTCCGTCAGCCTGGCAAGAGCTTGAAACCCAATCGTTGCGTTCACATAATCCCGCAACAACATTTTGGCGACGTCGATGTCATCATTGAGCAGGCATTCCGCCGCCTCCGTCAAAAGGCCAATACGAAAATCAGGGTCATTCAACGCCCGTTCCTTAATGGTCTCCTTGAAATCACGGCTCAAAGCCATGGCGTTCACCTCGTCTCTTTCTTGCCTTGTAGCTCTGCCAATGTTCCTTCGCGGCTGCGATATCGCGGCTCTGCCGCTTCTTTGTGCCGCCGCCGAGCACGATTTCAAGCTTTTCGCCGTCCCGCCCGAAGTAAATTCTATAGCCAGGGCCAAACGCCAATTTGTATTCGCTGACCCCTTGTCCAACGACTTTCACATTGGAGAAGTTGCCTTTTTCCATTCGTGCAATGGAGGTTCGGACCTTGAGCGCCGCCGGTGTATTGAGTGATAGGAACCAATTTGAGAATGGATGACGGCCATTTTGATCTTCAAATTCCAGAATGGAGATCATGGATTATACTAACATTAATGTTATCAATCAACCGCCGAACTCATTTGTATAGAGGCACTTGATCCTTGGGTTTTCCGATGTGTTGGTACAGATCGGGGCGGCGCTGGTCCATCAGGGGGTAGCGGCGTTTTATTTCATCGGCGAAGTTAAGGTCGATCTCGGTGGTGATGATGCCTTCCTCGTCCGACGCCGTGGCGACGATGGTGCCCCAGGGGTCGACCACCATGGACCGCCCCACGTAACCGATGCCGCTCAGGGGATCGACGCCATATTGGCCCGACGCCACCACCCAGCATTGGTTTTCCGTGGCGCGGGCGCGCAGGAAGAACTCCCAATGGTCGAAGCGCGGGCTGAGGAAGGCCGAGGCGCAGACAATTACCTCGGCGCCCTTCAGGGCCAATTCCCGGTAGACTTCGGGAAAGCGCAGGTCGGAACAGACCGAGACGCCGATTTTGGCGGGAACGGTCTGAAAGACCGGCAGTTCGGAGCCCGCCTTCACATGGTCGGATTCGCGGATGCCGCCCTTGATGTCGGGGCGGTTGGGGGCATCGAACAGATGGGTTTTCCAATACTTGCCCATGATCTCCCCATCGGGATTGATCAGGGGCGAGGAATTGTAATGTTGATTGCCGTCCTTTTCGTACATGGAGCCGACGATATACATGCCGTGTTGCCGGGCCTTTGCCGCCAGCAGGTCCGTGGTCGGGCCCGGAATGGTTTCGGCGATATCGAGATAGGCGTCATCGGCGGAAAACCCGGTTCCCGTCCAGATCTCCGGCAACACGACCAGGTCGGAGCCCCGCCGTCCCGCCACGTCCAGAAAGCCCAGCATCTTTTCAACAATGGCATCCTTTTGGCCGTCCACCGCCGTGATCTGAATGGCGGAAACGGTCATGGGTCTTGCACTCGTCATGGTCATTAATCCTAGAATTTAGTAGCGGGAGATTTCCACTTCCTTGCCGGTGATGAATTCCAACAGGGCCGGCACCCCCGCCTCGGTCTGCTCGATGCCGCGTTTTATGGCGGGAATGATCTCGGAGGGCTCCGTCACCCGCTCGCCATAGCCGCCGAAGGCCCGCGCCATGGCGGCGTAGTCTCCGGAGATATCCGTGGCGCGGTACTTTTCGGTGGAGACCTCCATGATCTTAAGCTCGATGGCCATGGAGAAATTGTTCAGCAGGATCGACAGGATGGGAATGCGTTCGCGCACCGCCGTCTCGAAATCCATGCCCGTGAAACCGATCGCCGCATCGCCCCAGACATTGATGCACAAGGCTTCCGGCCGGGCCAGCTTGGCCCCCATGGCGAGACCCAGGCCATAGCCCAACTGCGTCGTCTTGCCCCAGCCGATATAGCTGAGCGGCTTGGTGGCGCGCCAGAACGGGGAGAGCTGATCGCGCGGGGAACCCGCGTCATGGGTGATGATGGTGTTGTCCCTGTCGACGGTGTTCTGCAAATCCCACAGCACACGATACGGCGATAGCGGGTTTTGATTGGAGGTCAGTTTCGGCTTCCATTCGGCCAGCCAGGCCTCGTGCACGGCGGCGATTTCCGCCGCCACGGGGGCATTGTCCCGGGGCCCGTCGATCAACCCTTCCACCGCCCCGATCAGGGCATCCAGGGTCAGGGCGGCATCGCCCAACAGGCATTGTTCCGCCGCCACGTCCTTGTTCAGGTCCAGCGGATCCAGGGTGGCGTGGATAAACCGCTTGCCCTTGGGCATGGCGATGCCGAAGGAGGTCTCGGTGAAGGAGCAGCCGATGCCGAATATCACGTCGGCGGCGTGCAGGAATTGATGCACCGCCTTGGGATGCGCCAGTCCGCCGGCGCCCAGTGACAGCGGATGGTCTTCCGATATGGCGCTTTTGCCCCCCAGGGATGTGCAGACCGGAATAGCTAATAACTCCGCCAGCTTGGTCAATTGCGGCCAGGCCTCGGCATAATGAATGCCCTGGCCGGCGTAGATTACCGGGTGTTCGGCCCCGACCAGGGTTTCCGCCGCCTTGGCCACCGCCTCCGGATCGGGGCCATAACGGGCGCCCGAGACCGGCGTGTAATCAAGTTCGACCGTCATTTCCTCCGTGACCACGTCGGTGGGCAGCTCCACCACGCAGGGGCCGCCCCGGCCGTTGCGCAGTTGCGTGAAGGCCCGGCGCATGACGTTGGGCACCTCGTCGGCGGAAGTTACCGGTTCCGTGGTCTTGGCCACCTGGGCCATGGCCTCGGTGGAATTGAAATTCGGGCGGATATGGGCCAGACGCCGGGCGTAACCCTGGGGCAGGACCAGGATCGGCACCGCCTCGCCAAACGCCTGGGCCACGCCGCCGTAGGCGTTCTCGGCGCCGGGGCCGTGCTGCATGGCGAAGACGCCGATCTTCTTGCCCGAGGTCAGGCGCGACAGGGCGTCCGCCATATGCAGCCCGATACGCTCCTGGCGCACGATGATGGGGCGGATGTCCCAGCGCGCGGCATATTCAATGATATGGTTGACGGGATAGGCGAAAAGATATTCGACCCCTTCCCGCTTGAGAATTTCCACGATGGCTTCGACGGCTTTCACGGCTCGGGCGCTCCTATTTCATGCTACACAACACTCATCCATATGATGTCATTGCCGGGCTTGACCCACTGCTGTCCGGTTTAATTTTATAGACAATGCGCATGACATTGATTCTACTCGTTATCAGACGTTTTGCCGCGTTTGAGACACGAAATGGAGATCAATGCCATGCACCATCAGAATAGGATATTTCACTGTTTGCTCA
>JAYGEB010000201.1:0-6862 GCA_046582595.1 Alphaproteobacteria bacterium
TTCCGAAACCGTTTTGGGTAAGATAAATGGCGTGATTGTCCAGGCGGGAGCTTGGGCGGTTTCCCTTTGGCCGCCATACTGGCTAACCTGACCAAACCGTACGCTATTAGAGCACATCATTCCGATTAGAGATTTGCTAAAAAGAACCGGCAGCATACTGGGCAAGACCATCGCGGGCTTTCTTTCAATCGTCATTCTGGTGTTGATTGGGACCGGTGCGATGCTATCCCGCGGGCCGGTATCCCTGGCTCCCTTGGCGCCGTATCTGGAAAAATTCATGGACAATCCGTCCTGGCGCTTCCGGGTCCGGTTTGACGATGCGGTGTTGAGTTGGGAGGGATGGCGCAAAAAACTTGACCTGCGGGTAATCGGCGTCCGCTTCATGGACCGGAATGGCGTGGAGTTGATTTCGGTGCCGCGCATGTCGGTGGTTTTCGACGGCCGGGCCTTGTTGGCCGGGCAATTCCGGGTCAGCGGCCTGGAATTGATCGCACCCAAACTGCGGCTGTTGCGCCACGGGGATGGCCGTATTGAGATTGCCAACAATGACGGCGCCGCCGGCTCTGGTGAACGGACGGGACTTACATTCGCGCCTGCTTTGCTGGCGGCTGGCGGGCGCGGCGGCGCCTACGGGATCTTTGGCGATTTACGATCGTTGAGCGTCCTGGGCGCCGATCTATCCTTTCACGATATGTCCAGCGGGCTCAAACTTGCGGTGCCGGCCGCCGATTTGAGTTTGCGCCAGGAGACGGACGGCGTGTCCATGCGCCTGTCGACGCGGCTCCGTATCGGCCAATCGGAGGCGGCCTTGGGTATCTCGGCTCTGTACAGGGACGAAGCCACGGCAATCATCGCGGCGGTAAATTTTGCCGAGGTCGACATCGCCGGCCTTGCCAAGGCCATCGGCGGCACCCGCCTGGAAACCATGCGGGGCCTGGCGGTCGTCGCCGCCGGCCGTCTGGATCTGGCGCTTTCGCCCAATGGTATTATCGACAGCCTGAGCTTCGAGGTAACCACCGGGCCCGGCCGGATCGCGCTGCCTCGGCCGGAGGACAAAGCCGTGACGATCGCGGCGCTGTCGGCAAAGGGTCAATTCAGCAATAATTTTTCTCAACTGAAATTGAGCAGCCTGCATCTTGATCTGGGCGCGGGTTTGACGGCCCAAGCAACAGGCCAATGGGCCAGAAGCGAAGGCGGCGGCGAAGGCGGCGGCACGTTTAAGGGCAAGGGCACCTTGGTCAATCTTCCGGTCGCGAAATTACCCCTCTATTGGCCCGAAAACCTCGCGGTTGAAGTCCGCAACTGGATCTTGAAAAATATCCATGGCGGTCTGGTTACCGAAGGGCGGTTTGCCATCGATCTGCGCCCGGGCGATCTGGATCGCGAAACGCCGCGCCCCGGCATGGCCCGTTTGGATTGGACCTTTCAAGACGTATCCGCGGACTATTTTGGCGAACTGCCTCCCATCAAGGGCGCCAGTGGCAGCGGCTTTATTGACGGCCTTGAATTCGGCCTGACGGTAACGGATGCCACGGCCGGGGGGATGAAACTCAGCGAAGGAAAACTGCATGTCGCGGATTTGACCGTTCAACCGCCAATACTGGATATTGAATTCGTCGCTCACGGGCCCATCGGCGATGCCTTGGCCCTGCTGGATGCCAAGCCCCTGCAATTCACCACCGCCCTGGCCCTGCGGGCGGAGGATGCGGAGGGCCAATCCGCCACCCGCGCCCGGCTCCGGGTTCCGCTGAGCGAGGATGTCACTCTGGAGCAGGTCGGATTTTCCGCCGCCGCCAATTTTGCCGAACTATCCCTGCGCGGTATTCCCGGCGGCTACCGGGTGCGGGACGGAGCCTTCACCCTGACCGTTGCGCGGGACGCCCTGAAGATGTCCGGCCGGGGCGCTGTCAACGGCGTGCCCTTGCAAATCAACTGGAAACGGGACTTTCAAGCCGGCCCGAATATGCCCGGCGACCATCTGATCATTCGGGGCAACGCGGGCCCGGCGCAATGGCGGGCTCTGGGTTTGCCCGCCATGCCGCGGTTGCGCGGCGTGGTGGGAATGGCGTTGTCGGTCGATGTTTACCCTGGTGGCGCCCGGCGCGGGGCGGGGCGGTTCGATTTAACGGCGGCGGATTTGGATTGGCGCGAAATTGGCTGGGCCAAACCCGCCACGGTTCCAGCGGAAATGAACCTGACCTTTCAAAGCGCGGCCAATGGCGCCTTGATATTGGACCGTTGGGAATATTCGGGCGGCGGGTTGCAGGCCCGGGGCCGTGCCGAATTCGACCGCGCGTCCGGTTTGGTTTCCCTGACCAGTGATCATTTCGCCCTGGGCGCGACGCAATTGGCGGTCGATTTGAGAGCTGGGCCGAATGGCGGTTACCGCCTGGATTTGCGCG
This sequence comes from Alphaproteobacteria bacterium, assembly GCA_046582595.1. GTDB lineage: Bacteria > Pseudomonadota > Alphaproteobacteria. The sequence goes on from JAYGEB010000201.1 coordinate 2,403, forward strand.
GCCCCAGTCTCGACCTACGGTACTTCGTGCCGCGCTGGCTGGAGGCGGGAGATCAGGGCGACGAACCGGCGCTTGATCTGAAATTGCAAATCGAACGAGTACACTTGACCGATAAAGTCACATTGAGCCGCCTGGTGGGCGCGGGCCGGCGCCGCGGCGGTGAATGGCTGTCCGCCGATCTGCGCGGCGCCATGCCGGGCGGCCAATCAATTGGAATTACCGTGCGGGCGAAAGACAAGGGCCGGCGCTTCATCATTGTCGGCGGCGATGCCGGCGGCATGGCCCAGGCCCTGGGGCTGTATCCCGATGCCCGTGGCGGCACCATGTATTTGAATTTTTTGGTGCCAGCGGCGGATGATCCCGATGGCGTCATTTCCGGCTATCTGCGGGCGGACAACTTTCGCGTGGTCAAGGCCCAGGTTTTGACCCGGCTACTAACCCTCGGGTCGTTGACGGGGTTGAGCGATGTCCTGAACGACAAGGGCATCACCTTCACCCGGCTGAACGCCCCATTTACCATGCGGGACGGGCGGTTGCACATTGAACGCGCCCGCGCCGTGGGGCCGGCCATGGCGGTGATCGCCACTGGCGATTATACCCGTGACACCAAGGCGCTGCGGTTTCACGGCACCATCGTGCCGTCCTACACCCTCAATTCCGTGCTGGGCATCATCCCCGTGCTTGGTGAATTATTGATCGGGCGCAAGGGGGAGGGGGTCTTCGCCTTCACCTACAAGGTCAACGGTACGCTGGAAAAACCCAAGTTATCGGTCAATTTGCTCTCCGCCCTGGCGCCCGGCTTCCTGCGCCGCATTGTCGAGGGCCTGGAAAATCCCGCCGTGGCCGGGGAAAGCCGGAAACCCGATCCCAGCGACCGCTGAGCGGGTGGCGCGGTCAATCTCGAAATTGGTTTATTTCGGCCGGATCAAAACGTGGCGTTTCCTGCCCGCGCTCAATTTGATCACGCCCTCGGCCGCCACATCGTCCATTGAAACCTTGGCCAGCTCTTCGCCGATGGGAACGTCATTGACCCTGGCGCCACCGCCCTTGATCAAACGGCGCCCTTCGCCATTGGATTGGCACAGACCGGCGCGGCGCAGCAGTTCAAACAAGACAACACCGTCCCGCAGTTCAGCCGCCGCCACCTCGATGGTCGGTAAATCCGCCGCGACATTGCCCTCTTCGAAGGTCTGGCGCGCGGTTTCCGCCGCCGCCCCGGCCGCCTCGGCACCATGACACAGGGCTGTCGCCTGATCCGCCAGGATTTTCTTGGCCTCGTTGATCTCGGCATCCCGCAAGCTTTCCAGGCGGGCGATTTCATCCAGGGGCAGTTCCGTAAACAGACGCAAGAAGCGGCCCACGTCCGCATCCTCCGTGTTGCGCCAGAACTGCCAGTAATCGTAGGGGCTTAACATATCGCCATTGAGCCAGACCGCGCCATCCGCCGTCTTGCCCATTTTCGCGCCCGAGGCCAGGGTGATCAGCGGCGTCGTGAAGCCGAACAGGGCCTTGCCGTCGACCCGGCGGCCCAATTCCACGCCATTGACGATATTGCCCCATTGATCCGAGCCGCCCATTTGCAGAACGCAGTCGTGGCGGCGGCTGAGCTCCAGAAAATCATAGGCCTGGAGAATCATGTAGTTGAATTCCAGGAAACTCAACGGCTGTTCCCGTTCCAGGCGCAGCTTGACGGAGTCAAAGCTCAACATGCGGTTGATGGAGAAATGCCGGCCCACGTCACGCAGAAACGGCACATAGGCCAATTCACTCAGCCAATCATCGTTATTGGTCATGATGGCGTCGCCGTCACCATCGCCAAAGTCAACGAAACGGCTAAAAACCTCGCGAATTCCCGCCATGTTCCGGTTGATATCGTCATCGCCGAGCAGTTGCCGCGAGGCATCCTTGCCGGAAGGATCGCCCACTTTCGTGGTGCCGCCGCCCATCAGGACAATGGGCCGGTGCCCGGTTTTTTGCAGATGGCGCTGCATCATGATTTGCACCAGACTACCCACATGCAGGCTTGGCGCGGTACAATCATAACCGATGTAAGCCGTGATCCGTTGGCCCGCGGCCAATTCATCCAAGGCATCCAAATCGGTGCATTGGTGCATGAAGCCGCGCTCGACCAGCGTGGCCACGAATTCGGATTTGAAGGCGGTCATGATGTTTGTATCCACTTTACCCCTGGCCCCGAGGCGGGCGGCGTGGTGTAACATGCTCGCGGTGGGCGGGGCAATGCGTCAGACGGCAACACCGCCATGACGGCGCGGCGCGCGGCCATTGGCCTGATGAGCGGGACCTCCATGGATGGCATTGACGCCGCCATCCTGTTCAGTGACGGCAATGGCCGCCTGGGGCAGGGGCCGGCCCTGGCCCTGCCCTACGACGGCGCCACCAAGGCGCGTCTGCGCGGCGTGCTGGGCGGCCGTGGTGGGAGAGTAGAAATCGCGACCGTTGGCGAACACATAACGCGAAAACATGCCGTTTTAATTAATGAATTACTAGAGAAAAACAACCTAACTAGCAATAAAATAGAAGTTATTGGCTTTCACGGGCACACCATTCAACATCAGCCGGAGATTAGCGAGACCCGGCAAATCGGCGATGGAGCCTTGCTGGCCGCGTTGACGGGCATTGCCGTGGTGGATGATTTCCGCTCCGCCGACGTGGCCGCGGGCGGGCAGGGGGCGCCCTTGGCGCCGCTTTATCACGGCGCCTTGGCGGCGGCGCTGGCGAAGCCTCTCGCGGTGCTGAACATCGGCGGCGTCGCCAACGTCACATGGATTGGCGACGGCGGCGGGATGCTGGCCTTCGATACCGGCCCCGGCAATGCCCTGATCGATGATTGGGTGCGCCGGTGCGGACGGGGCGAGATGGATCGGGCGGGGCGCCTGGCCCAGGCGGGCCGGGTTGATCGTGACGCTCTTACGGGACTATTGGCCAACAGCTATTTCGAAAAGAAGCCGCCAAAATCCCTGGACCGGGATGATTTCACCCTGCCCGCCGCGCCCGGCTGGTCCGCCGAAGAAGGTGCCGCGACCCTGACCGCCTTTACCGCCCGCTCGGTGGCCCGGGCCCAGGATCATCTGCCGCAACCCCCCGTGCGATGGCTGGTCTGTGGTGGCGGGCGGCATAATCCGGCGCTCATGGCGGCACTGCGCGATGCCGTGCCATCGCCCGTGGCACCGGTGGAAACGGTCGGCTGGCGCGGCGATTTTCTGGAGGCCGAGGCCTTCGCCTATCTGGCCCTGCGCCATTTGGACGGCTTGCCCCTCAGCCTGCCCGCAACCACCGGCGTGCCCCGCCCCACGACGGGGGGACGGTTCAACCCCTTTGTTTCTCCTTAGGCGACACTGCCGCCGCGGATGCGGTTGGATCCGCCGCCGCCACGGCTACCGGAGCCGGCGGCGCGCAAAGCCAAAGCCAAGCAAACCAAGGCTGAATATCGCCAGGGTGCCGGGTTCGGGGATCGCGATGGCCGCCGTGACCAAATTCGGCTTGCCGCCGCCCTTGCCGCCGCCACTATCGCCGCCGGAGCCGCCGCCAATGATGTCATTGATCCAACCGTAGAACGAGGAGACACGGGTTTGGCCCGAGACATCGCCATAATCGGAATTGGGGTTTCCGTCCAAACGGCCCCAGCCAAAGGAATGCACGCCGGTCAGATAATTGGTGCCGTCAATTTCCTGGAACAGGCCGCCGCCGCTGTCGCCGGGCGCGATGAGGTATTCCAGGTCTTCGGGCGCGCTGGTTCCCCATGAACTTTCGCTCGGGTCGCCCGGCTTGTCGAAATCCGACAACAACACCCGGCTACGCTTGCCCGGCGTGCGCAGGAAGGCATCAACCAGGTTATTGCCCGCCCGCTTCACCAGCGGCAGGGACGGATCATAGCCGGTAAGACCGGTGCCCGTGGTGCCATAGCCGACAAAGGTGCCGAGCCCGCCATATTCATCATTGCCGCCGTACAATGTCGCGGTCACGGCATTGGCGATCTGACCTTCGGCGAACTGGATCAGGCCAATATCGTAACCCTTGCCCAGGTCGCCGTCCCATTTCGAGTGATACAGCCAGCTCTGGGCGCTGTAGGTCTGGCCGCCCAGGATAAAATCCAGACTGGCCGTGCTATCCACGACGTGCGCCGCCGTCAGGGCCCAATTCGGCGCGATCATTGTGGCGGAGGCGGCATACGAGCGGCCATCGGTGCCGGTGAACAGGACCTGTCCGACACTGTCATAGAGCGATTTGGCGCCAAGAGCGATATAATCAGAGTCCAATTGATCGTGACGGATTACGCCCGCCTGGGCCGCGCCGGCACAACCAAGTGCCGCAATGCAACCAATGATCATGGTTCGAAGTCTGCGTGACATAAGGCTCTCCATCTGGAAACCAAGTATATGGGCGGTTACGGTCGATATTAAAAGACATGCAAATTTCATGCCATTTATTCGTTGTCAACG
>JAYGEB010000454.1:0-2333 GCA_046582595.1 Alphaproteobacteria bacterium
AACTGCGGACGCCGCTGAACGCCATTTCAGGCTTTTCCGAGATTATCCGCCAGGAATTGTTCGGCCCCCTGGGCGATCCCCATTACAGTGAATATGCCCAGGATATTCACGCCAGCGGCCAGCATCTGTTGGCCATTATCAATGATATCCTAGATCTGGCCCGGATCGAGGAAGGCCAGGATACGCTGGAAGAATCCGAACACGCCATCGGCGATGTGATTGCCGCCTGCATGCCCCTGGTCCGCGAACGGGCGGCGGCGGCCCAGATTCGGATTGATCTGGATATCGATATCGAATTACCCCGGATCATGCTTGATCTCAGGCGCGTCAAGCAGGTTTTGCTCAATTTGCTGTCGAATGCCATCAAGTTCACGAAGCCGGGCGGACATATTACCGTCGGCGCCGCCTTGGGCGAAGACGGTGAAATGGTGGTGGCGGTCAAGGACACGGGGATCGGCATGCGCCCTGACGATATCCCCAAGGCGCTGGAACCCTTCGGGCAGATAGACTCCTCCCTCGCCCGCCGTTTTGAAGGAACCGGCCTGGGCCTGTCCCTGGCAACGCAGTTAACGGAAGCCCACGGCGGCCGCCTCGTCATCGACAGCGAACCCAACGTCGGCACGACCGTTCGAATGATATTGCCCCGCGAACGCTTCGTGACGCCGGCAGGGTAACGGGAACCGCTCCGGGAGAGGTCCTACGGTAGGTTGGAAACCGCCATGCCGCGCTTTTCAAGGTATTGCTGGTGATAATCCTCGGCCAGATAATAATCGGACAGCATCACGATCTCGGTAACCACCGCCCCGCCGGCCTGGCCGCTATCGCCATGGGCCTGCTTCGAGGCGGCAGCGGCTTGCCGCTGGCCCTCGTCATGGCAAAATATGGCGGTGCGGTACTGGGTGCCGAAATCGGGTCCCTGGCGGTTCAATTGCGTCGGATCATGGCAAACCCAAAATTGCGACAACAATTGTTCATAGCTGACCCGTTCGGGATCGAAATCGACCTGCACCGCCTCGGCATGACCCGTTCGTCCGGTGCAGACCGCTTCGTAGCTGGGATTAGGCAGTACGCCGCCGCAATATCCGACCGAGGTCATGACCACGCCGTCGATCCGGCGAAACGCCGCTTCCACGCCCCAAAAACAGCCGGCGGCGAAGGTGGCCTTGGCAATATTCGTATCCATTTTCTTTTCCCCATTCTCTCACTTCAATATGGTTTATCGCCCTTCAAGGTGATCCGATGCAAGAGGCGCGTATGGCCGTGATAGTCGTTGACCGGATAATGCTGGGCGCAGCGGTTGTCCCAGAATGCCACCGAACCCGGCGACCAGACGAACCGGCAGCAAAATTCCGGCTTGATCTGGTGTTGAAAAAGATAGTCCAAAATGGGCGTGCTCTCGGCCTCGGTCATGCCGTTGAAACGGACCGTGTGGCCGGTATTTACATACAACGCCTTGCGGCCGGTCTCGGGATGGGTGCGGACCACCGGGTGCTCCGCCTCCAACACTTCCGCCCGGCCCGTGCCGCCATCCGCCATCCGGTCACTTCGGGTCGCCGCCGCGCTGCCCTTGGCGGCGCTATTGATGGCGGTCAGACCATCGAGGAAATCCCGCAGCGGCGGCGAAAGGCTTTCATAGGCCTGATATTGGTTGGCAAACAGGGTATCGCCCCCCATGGGCGGCAGTTCCTTGGCGTATAGCACGGTGCCCATGGGCGGCTGTTCCAGATAAACCGTATCGGAATGCCAGATGCCGCCGAAATTCACGGTTTCGTCCGGTAATTTCAGAACCGGCGTGATTTGCGGGAATTCCTCCAAGCCCTTGACGAAAGGATAGATATCCGGCTCCCCGAAGCGGGAGACAAAAGCGATCTGTTGCGCCGGCGTGATTTCCTGATCCCGGATAAAAATGACCAGGTGATCCAGCAATGCCTGGCGGATTTCCGCCACCACCTCCACCGATAGCGCCTGGGAAATATCGACGCCGGAAATTTCCGCGCCGATGCCACCCGTGATCGGATGAACGCCGATGGTCCGGGGCGCCGCGGTCACGACGCGGCCCCAAAAATCTCATTGACGGCTTCATTATTGACGGCTTCGTTGACCGACCGCTCGAAATGGGCCAGGGCCGGCTCGTTGCGGCCAAAGACCAATTCCGTCTGGGCCTGGGACGGAAACCCGGACTGGATGCCCTCACCAACCGGAAAATCCTCCTCGTCCACGGTGCGGATGGTTAGATCCATATTGCGCTCCCAATGCCGCCTGGCGCTGTCCGTCAGGGCCGGTTCCGGGACAAAGAAATCAAGATACATGACGCATTCATCAACTTTGTCACC
>JAYGEB010000464.1:0-23298 GCA_046582595.1 Alphaproteobacteria bacterium
TTGCCTGCAACGCGAGCCTTGACCGTTTCGAGAGGTCATTGGGCTTGCAGCGCCACGTGCGCCTCGATCGGCTGGCCGCGAACGGTGGTCCGGATAAAATGCCGGCGCTGGTTCCGGGGGTAGTCGAGCCGGCCGCAGTGCATCACCCCGCCACGGTTTTCCCACATCAAGGTGTCGGCCGTGCGCCATCCATGCTCCCAGCGGAATTCCGGCCGGTCCAGCCAATCGAATAATTCATCCAGCAAGTCATCGCTCGGTCCGGCCGCCATGCCTAACACCCGCACCGTGACAAGCGGGTTGGCATAAAGCGCCGGGCGCCGGCTGGCCGGATGGACACAGACCAAGGGATGAACGGCCGTGGTGTTGTCGCGGCCGTGCTGGTCGAGCGAGGTGGCGGCCAGGTTCGTGGCTTTGTTGCGGGCGTTGCGGCCGTAGGTGAACTCGGCCCGCAAACCGGCGATCCGGCGTTTCAAATCCTCCGGCAGGGCCGCATAAACCCGACAGGTATTGGCGAAACAGGTATTGCCGCCCCGGGACGGCACTTCGATCGAATGCAGCAAGGTGGCCTTTGCCGGCACCCGGTCATAGGCAAGGTCGGAATGCCAGCCGTCCCGTAGCCGTTCCGTGGCGCCCCTCGAGGCCCCGGCCAGGTCAAACTTGCCGGTTTTATCGAAGCTGCGCATCTCCACCACGTTTGCTTCGTCCGGGTGCTGGAATTTGCGCTGCACGTGGGGCTGTAAATCGCCGAATTGGCGGGCGAAGGCGGCGAGTTGTCCCGCATCCAGGGGCTGCCCCCGAAACCGCAGCACCAAATAGTGATCGAAGGCCTGCTCGATCGCCGAGATATCCTCCCCGTCCAGGGGCGCGGTCATATCGATACCTTCGATATCGGCGCCCAGTCCGTCGTCGATCGCCGTGATGGTGATGCTCATGCTCATGGCGCCGTTCCCGTGGCCAGTATCGCCGCGATTATTCCGGCACGATGATCGGCTCGGGCGGGGCATTGCCCAACACCAGATCCGAACCCTTCTCGCCAATCATCATCGCCGCCGCATTGAGATTGGCCGAAATCATGGCCGGCATGACCGAGGCGTCGATTACCCGCAGGCCCTCCATGCCATGTACCCGGAGCTGATCGTCGACCACGGCCGTCGGGTCCGTGTCCGGGCCCATGCGGCAGGTGCCCATGACATGAAAGGTGCTGCCGCCAAAATGCCGCGCGGCTTCCAACAGCTCGTCGTCGCTCCGTACCTCGTCTCCGGGATATTCCTCGTAGTCGAAATACGGCTTCATCGGTTCCGTATGCATCAACCGCCGGGCCAGCTTCATGGCGCTCACCAGCACCCGGCGGTCGCCTTCATCAGCCAGATAATTCGGCTGGATGATCGGCTTTTCAAACGGATCGGCCGAGCGCGCCCTAACCCAGCCCTTGCTTTGCGGCCGATGCTGCCAGGCCGCGATGGTAAAGCCGGGATGATCGGCGAGCAGGCCGTGCACGCCCTGCTTATAGCTCGCGGGCGTGAAGATGAATTGCAGGTCGTTGTTCCGCGCCGCCTCGTCGGAATGCCAAAAGCCATAGACCATGGATGGACTTAGATTGACGATGCTTTTGGCGCCAATAAAATACTTCACCACTTCGCCCACGAGCTTGAGACCGCGCGAGCGTTCGTTGATGGTTTCGATGCCCCGCACGCGGGCGCTGAAGCGGGGTGCGTAGTGGTCCCGCAGGTTTTCGCCGACACCGGCCAACTCATGGCTGGTTTCAATGCCGAGGGATTGCAGCAGGGCGGCGGGGCCAATGCCCGAAACGTGCAGCAATTGCGGTGAGTTGATGGCGCCGCCGCTGAGGATGACCTCTCGATTGGCCCGCACCCGGACCGTTTGGCCGCCGCGCCCGCCCTTGCAATATTCCACGCCGACGGCCCATTTCCCTTCCAGCAATATCCGCGTGGCATGGGCGGACGTCCGGACGGTCAGGTTGGGGCGGGATTTCGCCGGGTTCAGAAAGGCCCGCGCCGTGCTGACCCGTCGGCGGCCATAAGTGGTCCGCTGAACATAGGATATGCCCTCTTGGCGGGCGCCGTTGTAGTCGGGGTTGCGCGGAATACCCAATTGTTCGGCGCCCTTCATGAAGGCCTCGCACAGGGGATGGGTGTAATTCAAATCGGTGACTTGCAGGTTGCCCTCGCGGCCCCGATAGGTATCGTCGGCCTCGCCAATCCGCCGTTCGCAGCGGCGGAAATACGGCAGCACGTCGGCATAGCCCCAGCCTTGGTTGCCGCGCTGGGCCCAGTTGTCATAATCCATCCGCTGCCCACGGTTGTAAATATGGCCGTTGATGGCGGAGGAACCGCCCAAGGTCTTGCCGCGCGGCACATCGATGACCCGGCCGCCGGTCCAATGACTGGGTTCGGCCTGGTACAGCCAATTCACCTTGGCGTTGGTCAGGGTTTTGATGAAGCCCGCCGGAATATGCAGATAGGGGTTCCAATCCCTCGGTCCGGCTTCCAGCAGACAGACGTCGTGCTTGCCGTCCGCCGTCAGACGATTGGCCAGAATGCAGCCGGCCGAGCCGGCGCCGATAATCACATAGTCGAATTCGTCCGCCAAAATTCGTCTCCCGCGCCTTTCTCCGCGACATTCTAGCACAGGGACGCGGAAGTTGGGCAAATAGCCGATGGTGTTGGCCGGGAAAATCTCCGACAATGCCGGTCTTGCCGTTCCCATTAGGGGCAAATCAACAATGGACCCACTGACAAAAGAGCCCGAAGGCTATGACGTCGCCGCCGTGGAGGCCTGGATTGCCTCGAATGTGACGGGTTTGAGCCCGCCTTTTACCTGGACTCGCCTGCAGGGGGGGCATTCAAACCTCACCTACCGCATCGACGACACGATGGGCCGCGCCGCCGTTATCCGCCGGCCGCCGCAAGGCATATTGTTGCCAAAGGCGCACGATATGAGCCGCGAATGGGCGCTGATTTCCGCGCTGGGGCCCACGGCCGTGCCGGTCGCGCCGGCCCTGGCGTTTTGCGAAAGTCCCGACGTCACCGGCGCTTGGTTCTATGTCATGGGCCTGATCGACGGCAAGCCGCTGTATACCGCGGACGACACGGTGGCTAGGGTCGCGGCGGACAAGCGTCGGACACTCGCCTGGTCATTCGTCGATGTCCTCGCCGACCTGCACGCCCTCGATCCCGATGAAATCGGCCTCGGCGGCCTGGGCAAGAAGGAGGATTATGTGGGGCCGCAATTACGCACCTGGTTCCGCTCCTGGACCTCTTCAGTGGACGACGCTGAATATGATGACCCGCGGGCCCACGAGCTCCGGGATTTTCTGGCGGCGAACATCCCCGAGCAAGGCCCGGCCCGCGTCGTGCATGGAGATTATGGCCTGCACAATTGCCTGATCAGACCCGATGGCCAGGTGGCCGCCGTGGTTGATTGGGAAATATCCACCCTGGGCGATCCCCTTGCCGATCTTGCCTATGCCTTGAACGCCTGGGCCGAGCCCGGCGAGGACCGTGAGGGCGCCGCCACCGCGTTGGCGGGATTCCCAACGCGAGCGGACCTCGCCGCCCGCTACGGTGAACGCTCGGGGCGCGATCTCTCCCTGCTGGACTATTACACCGGCTTCAATTGGTGGAAGACCGCCTGCATCATCCACGGTGTCTATGCCCGCTATCGCGCCGGCAAGAAAAGCGCCGAAGGGGTCGATCTGGACAATCTGCGCACGCGCATCGGACGCGCCCTGGACGATGCCTCGCAAGCCCTGGCGTCGATGCGGTAGGTTTCGGCGTTATTCCCGTTTTCATGATTGGCTTTGGTCGTTTGGACGCCGCCGCGGCGTTGCTGTACATATCCCACCGCTGGCGAACCCAACGAGGATATTGACTCCCATGCCCATCAAAATGCCCATCAACATGCGCTATGCCGATGGAGATTTCGACCGCGCGGCGGAATGGCGCGAAGATGCCGATTGGCTGGCCGCGCGTCTGGCCGCGCCCGCGTCCAGGGTTTATCCGATCTGGCGTCACCGCTATTTTTTTGTCGATGAGTTGACGCCGCTCATTCTCGAACCTTCGCGGGCCGCCGATTTGGTCGATCTGCGACAGGCGGTCCTGTTGGGGTTGATCGACGGCACGGCGCATTTCACCCTTGATATTTCCGCGCTATCGGAAGAAGCCCTGGCGGACTCCCTGGCGGGCGACACGCACGATCTGCGCGATGTCGCCATGAACCTGTCGGACCGGATGGCGGCCTTGCTGGCGTTCGGCCGGGGCATGTCGGTCTGGCATGCCGATCACCAGCATTGCGGCCGCTGCGGCGGCGCGACGGTTATTGAACGGGCGGGCCATGCGCGCCGCTGCCTCAACCAAGGCTGCGGCCGGCTGCATTTCCCCCGCACGGATCCGGCGGTCATAACCCTGGTCATAGACGGCGACCGTTGCCTGCTGGCCCGCCGGGCGACAATCACCATACCCAGATTTTCCACCGTCGCCGGCTTTGTCGAGCCGGGCGAAACCTTGGAGGACGCGGTGCGCCGGGAGGTGGCGGAGGAGGTCGGCGTCAAAACCGGCGCCGTGCGGTACCGGGCCTCCCAGCCCTGGCCATTCCCCTCGTCGTTGATGATGGGCTTTTGGGCCCGGGCCTTGGATAGCCGGATCAAGGTCGATGGCGCGGAAATCAGCGAGGCGGCCTGGTTCACCCGCCGGGATATCGACCGGGCGCTGGCGCGGGAGGAAATTATTCTGCCGCCCGAGGATTCCATCTCACGCCGCCTAGTCGAGGAATGGAGAAATTTACCCGAAGGAGCAATAATATCAGGTTTGGAGTGACGTGGCGCACATATGCGTTATATACTTCGCGATAGCATTGCTAAGTTCCTGAAGACATAATCGACGAGAGCAGTTTGGCCGCGAAAACTCATCCAAAAAAGAAAGAGGGGATGGCCGTGAATATTTTTAAGACATCAGCAATTTCGTTGGTTGCCGCAATGGCGCTGGCGGCGTGTACGACCGGCACGATGATGGAAACAGCCAAAATGTCGGACACGGCAAAAACGCCGTTTAACTTCAACCTCTATGCCGGCTACATGGGCCTGTCCAAGATGGAGTTCGCGGAAGGCGATTACGAGGATTCCGATCGCTTCGCCATGCGCGCCATGAAGGCCGCGGAGGCGACCAAGGATACCGCCGTGAAGCCCGAAGGTTTCAAGATGCGCGCCTTGCCGGCCGGCATGATGGATGAAATGCGCAAGGCGCGGGGCCAGTTGATGATCGCCTTGCACCAGGGCGGCCGGGCCGATTATCCGCGGTACGCCGCCGATGCGCAGGTTGCGTTTGACTGCTGGATGCAAGAACAAGAAGAAAACATGCAGCCCAAGGATATCGCGGCTTGCAAAAAGAATTTCATGAAGGCGTTGGCCAAACTGCAAAAGGCGATCGCCCCGAAGGCCAAGAAAATGATGGCGAAACCCATGATGGCCGCCAAGCCGCGGGCTCCGGAACCCGTCGATGTGGATGGCATCTACATCGTCTTCTTCGATCTTGACAGCGCCAAGCTGAATACCGCCGCCCAGCGTGTCCTGCGCAAGGCGGCGGCGGAATTCGCGCTGACGGATTCTCCAGGCATGACCCTGACGGGGCATGCGGATATGTCGGGTAACGCGGAACACAATTATGCCCTTTCCCAACGGCGGTTGAATGCGACGACCGACTTCCTCATGAAGATGGGGGTTTCGCGGCCGTCTCTGCTGTTCTCCGCTTATGGCGAGGAGAAGCCGTTGGTCCCGACCAAGGACGGCTCCAAGGAAAGACGCAACCGCCGGGTCGAGATCATCTTTCAATAGACTGGTCTCGGATACGGTTGCGGACGTCTTGCGCGCGGGACCACGGTCGTGGTTCCGCGCCAATTTTTTGGGATGATGCGCCATGCGTCTTTTGATTGCCTTGCTGTTGCCATGGTTCCTGTTTTTCACCATTGGCAGGGTGTTCGCCGGTATCATATGCTTGATCTTGCAATTGACGCTGATTGGCTGGATTCCCGCCGCGATCTGGGCGGTTTATGCGTTGACCCAGTACAATTTGGAAAAACGTTTGAGCGAGATGGACGGCGCCTAATTGACCGACCATGAACGCTTGATGATCTTGGAAGGATAACCGACATGGCCGATGCCTATATTTTCGATCACGTGCGCACGCCGCGCGGCAAGGGCCGGGCCAGCGGCTCGCTGCATTCCGTGACGCCCATCGAATTGGCCTCGACCGCGTTGCGGGCGATCCGCGACCGCAACGACCTCGATACCGCCAATGTGGAGGACGTGATGCTGGGCTGTGTCGCGCCGGTGGGCGAGCAGGGCGCCGATATTGCCCGGGTCGCGGTCATCAATTCCGGCTATGCGGAAAGCACCGCCGGCGCCCAGGTCAACCGCTTTTGCGCCTCCGGTCTGGAGGCCGTCAACATCGCGGCCGGGCAAATCATGTCGGGTCAGTCGGACATGGCCATTGGCGGCGGCGTGGAAAGCATGAGCCGGGTGCCCATGGGTTCCGACGGCGGCGCCTGGCCGACGGACCCGGCGGTCGCCTTCCGCAGTTATTTCGTGCCCCAGGGCATTTCCGCCGATCTGGTGGCCACCAAATACGGCTTCTCCCGCGATGATGTGGACAGCTATGCGGTGGAGAGCCAAAAGCGCGCCCAGCGCGCCTGGGACGAGGGCCGGTTCGACAATTCCGTGGTGCCCGTGGTCGATATCAATGGCACCACCCTATTGGCCAATGATGAACATATGCGGCCCGAAACCGATATGCAGTCCCTAGCTTCGCTGGATCCGGCATTTATCAGCGCCGGCGAGCAGTTCGGCTTTAATTCGGTGGCCATTCAACGCTATCCGGAAATCGAGAAGATCGAGCATGTTCACCACGCCGGCAATTCCTCCGGCATTGTCGATGGCGCCTCGGCCGTGTTGCTGGGCACCAAGGAGATCGGCGAAAAGCTGGGCCTGACGCCCCGCGCCCGCATTCGCAGCTTCGCCTCCATCGGTTCGGAGCCGACGATCATGCTGACCGGGCCGTCCCTGGCGGCGGAAAAGGCCCTGAAGCGGGCGGGCATGGAGAAAGCCGACATTGATCTGTGGGAATTGAACGAAGCCTTCGCCGCCGTGGTCCTGCGCTTCATGCAGGCGCTGGACATTGAGCATGACGAAATCAACGTCTGCGGCGGCGCCATCGCCATGGGCCATCCCCTGGGCGCCACCGGCGCGATGATCCTGGGCACCGTGCTGGACGAATTGGAACGCACCGGCAAAAGCACCGCGCTGGCCACCTTATGCGTCGGCGCTGGCATGGGCACGGCAACGATAATCGAGCGGCTGTAGGGCCGGCTTTCAAGGACCAAGGCAATGATTGACTACAACGTGGATGGCGACGGCGTCGCCACCATTACCTGGAACGTTTCCAACCGTCCCATGAACGTCATGAACATGGACACCATGAACGCCTATGCCGACGCCGTGGAAAAGGCCATTGACGATGAAGATGTCAAAGGCGTGATCGTCGCCTCGGCGCACAGGGAATTTTGCGTCGGCGCCGATCTGTCCGTCATGGGTGACGGCGATCTGTCCATGCTGGAAGACTTCATGAAAGTCATTCATGGCAAGTTCCGGCGCATGGAGACATCCGGTAAGCCGTTTGTCGCCGCCATTAACGGCCATGCCCTGGGCGGCGGTTTCGAAATGACCCTGGCCTGCCATCACCGCATCGCCGCCGACAATCCGAAGACAAAGATCGGCCTGCCCGAGGCCAAGATCGGCCTGTTGCCGGGCGGCGGCGGCACCCAGCGCCTGCCGCGGATGATCGGCATGCAGCAGGCCTTGCCGCTGATGCTGGAAGGCAAGGAATTGGCGCCCGCCGCGGCCAAGAACATGGGCATGGTGGACGAAGTTGTGCCGGCGGCGGAACTGCTGGATGCGGCCAAGGCCTGGATTCTGGGCGATGGGCAAAAGAACAAGGTCCAGCCCTGGGACAAAAAAAGCTTCAAATTACCGGGCGGGGCCGTGCAATCCCCCATGGGCCAGCAGGCCTTCGCCGCCGGAAACGCCATGCTGCACCAGCGCACTTATGGCAACTATCCGGCCCAGCAAAACATCATGTCCTGTGTCTATGAAGGCTGTCAGGTGGATATCGATACCGGCCTGGCGATCGAGATCCGCTACCTAATCGCCACCGCCATAACGCCGGAATGCAGGAATATGATCCGCCTGTTCTTCGCCATGACGGAAGCGGGCAAGGGCGCGGGCCGCCCCAAGGATGTGCCCCAGGCGGAATTGACCAAGATCGGCGTCCTGGGCGCCGGCATGATGGGCGCGGGCATTGCCTACGTTACCGCCATGGCCGGCCTGGAGGTGGTCTTGCTGGACATGGAACGGGCCGGCGCGGACAAGGGCCGGGCGCATGCCGAGGGCTTGTTGAAAAAGCGCGTCGCGCGCCGGCGCATGGACCAGGAGGCGGCGGACGCCACCCTGGCCCGTATTCACGCCACCACGGATTTCGCCGATCTGGCGGGTTGTGAACTGGTCATCGAGGCGGTGTTCGAGGATCGCGGCGTCAAGGCCGACGTGACCGAAAAGACCCTCGCCGTGACCGGCGACGGCATTACCTTCGCCTCCAATACCTCCACCCTGCCCATCACCGGCCTGGCCAAGGCCTCCAGCCGGCCGGACAACTTCATCGGCCTGCATTTTTTCTCCCCCGTGGACCGCATGCCCCTGGTGGAAATCATCATGGGCGAGGGAACGTCGGAGGAGACCCTGGCCAAATCCATCGATTACGTGAAGGCCATCCGCAAAACACCCATCGTTGTCAACGATTCCCGAGGTTTCTTTACCTCCCGGGTGTTTGGCACCTATGTGCGCGAGGGCCTGGCCCTGCTGGCCGACGGCGTCGCCCCGGCGCTGATCGAAAACGCCGGCAAGATGGCCGGCATGCCCGTGGGGCCCCTGGCCATGGCGGACGAGGTCTCCATCGACCTGGTCTACAAGATCGGCAAGCAGACCCGCGAAGACATGGGCGACGACTATGTCGAGGTGCCCGGCGACGGCCTGGTGCGAACCTTTGTCGAGGATCTGGGCCGTATCGGCAAAAAGGCCGGCAAGGGCTTTTACGACTATCCGGAAAAAGGCGGCAAGCGCCTGTGGCCCGGCTTGGCGGACCATTGCCCGCCCAGCCCCAAGCAGCCGGATGTGGAGGATGTCAAGAAACGCCTGATGTATATCCAATCGGTCGAAACCGCCCGCTGCATGGAGGAGGGCGTGATCACCGAAAAGCGCGATGCCGACGTGGGCTCGATCATGGGCTGGGGTTTCCCGCCCTTCCGGGGCGGTGTTCTCAGTTTTGTGGATACCATCGGCATTGAGGAATTCGTCGCCGAATGCGACCGCCTGGCCCAGGCCCACGGCGCCCGCTTCAGCCCGCCGAAACTATTGCGGGACATGGCGGCAAAAGGCGAGGGATTTTACGGCAAGGCGGCGTAAGGGAGAAAATCATGGCGCAACAAATGGAAATACGGCCAATTTCGGGCGCCCTGGGGGCGGAAATACATGGTATCGACCTGGGCGCGGAGCTGGACAACAGCACCATGGCCGAGGTGCGCCAGGCCTATTTCGATCACGGCGTGGTATTTTTCATGGATCAGGATTTGACGCCCGAGCAGCATCTGGCCTTCGCCCGCCGCTTTGGCGCCATCGATATAAACAAATTCTTTGAAGCCGTGGACGGCTATCCGGAAATCGCCCAGGTGCGCAAGGAGGCCGATGATGTCAAAAACATCGGTGGCGGCTGGCATACCGATCACAGCTATGATGAAATCCCGGCCATGGGCTCCATGCTGTATGCCAAGGAACTGCCCGCATACGGCGGCGATACCATGTTCGCTTCCATGTATGCCGCCCATGAGGCGCTGTCGCCGGGCATGCGGGCCATGCTGGGCGGTTTGCGGGCGGTGCACAGCGGCGCCCGCGCCTTCGGTCCCAAGGCCACTTACAACAATGAAGGCCGCGATGCGAAATTCAAGCTTTCCGACATCGCCCTCGAGGAGGTCGAGCATCCGGTGATCTGCACCCATGCCGGTTCGGGCCGCAAATATCTTTACGTCAACGGGGGCTTCACCATGCGTTTCGCCAATATGACGGAGGCCGAGAGCAAGCCGTTGCTGGACTATTTGATACAGCACGCGGCCAAGCCGGAATTCACCTGCCGCTTCAACTGGCGGCCGGGCGCCATGGCGTTCTGGGATAACCTGTGCACACAGCATTTCGCCATCAATGATTATGATGGCCAGCGGCGGCTCATGCACCGGGTGACGATACAGGGCCGCGCCCCGCAAGCCTGAATTCCGGGACGGAGGAATTTCATGTCTTTCCGGGAAGTCATTTACCAGGTGGGCGACGGCGTTGCCGTCGTCACCCTGAACCGGCCCGAGCGCCTGAATGCGATGACCCTGACCATGGCCGGCGAAATCCGCGCCGCCATGCAGCTGGCCAGCGATGATGACCAGGTGCGGGTGGTTGTGCTGACCGGCGCGGGCCGGGGCTTTTGCGCCGGCGCGGACGCCGCCCGCCTGCAAGGCCGGGCCGCCGGAAACAGCGTGGAGGAAGAGGAAACCCTACCCTTCACGGGCGCCATCGAGGGCGGCCTGGATCTGCCGGAGGCCTTCGCCGCAAAATACGCCTGGATTGCATCCGTGCCGAAACCCGTGATCGCCGCCGTCAACGGCCCCGCCGTGGGCGTCGGCATGGTGCTGCCGATGTTCGCCGATATTCGTTTCGCCTCCGACACGGCGCGGTTCGGCACGGTGTTTTCCAAGCGCGGTCTGGTGCCCGAATACGGCCTGTCCTGGCTGCTGCCGCGCCTGATCCAGCCTTCGAAGGCGTTCGACCTGCTCTACAGCGCCCGGCTCGTGGATGCCGGCGAGGCGTTGGAGATGGGCCTGGTGGACAAGGTTTTTCCGACCGACGAATTAATGGCGGCGGTCATGGACTATGCCCGCGAGATGGCCAGGGGGGTCTCCCCCCGCTCCAACCGCGTGGTCAAGGAGCTGATCTATCAGGGTCTGGACCAGGGTTTCGACGAGGCCATGCGGCGGTCTCTCGATGAAATGGCGGAAGCCGCCAAATCCGAGGATTTCAAGGAAGGCATCGCCGCCTGGAAAGACAAGCGGGCGCCGAACTTTACCGGCACGTAGACCGGGTCAGAGCATTTTCGGGATTGAAATGGTCGATAAGGCCGCGACCGCGGCCCGGCGCTTATGCGCCGCCCACGCGGAGCGGTGCGCTCTTGCGCACAAGCGTGAGCGAAGAGAGCCAGGCCCGAATCATTCAATTTCGAAATGGGTCTAGAAAATCCCCGCCTCCAGGCCCGCCGCCATGGCCGCGCCCAGATCATGGCATTGTCCCACGAAATCTTCCCGCCAATCGCCGCGCAGGATGATGGGTTCCTGTACCGCGCGCCAGCGCAGGCCGGTGACAATGGTCTCGACGCCGCGACGGGTGCCGGTGCCGTCGTGGCCGGCGCGGATGAACAGGCAATAGGGGCGGCCCTGGGTCTGTTCCAGGCAGGGGTAATAGCTGCGGTCGAAAAAATCCTTCAGGGCGCCGCTCATATAGCCGAGGTTTTCCGTGGTACCCAGAATGATGCCGTCCGCCGCCAGAACATCCTTCGGGCCCGCCTCGAACGGGCCACGGCCCACCACCTCGACGTCCCCGCCTTCATCGGCGCCGGCCAGCACGGCCTCGAACAGGCGCTTGGTGTTCGGCGACGGCGCATGAACGATGACGAGAAGCCGTGCCATGGCCCCCTCAGCCCTGGTTGAAGGCTGCCAGCCCCAACTCTTCGCGCAACTCGGCCGTCGCCGCTTCCTTGGCGTCCTCGAGCGGGATGCCGGTGGCGTCCGCCATGCGCGGATAGGCGTTGAAGGCGGCGACCACCGCCGCCGCGTCCAGCATGGCGCCTTCGCCCAAGGCATCGACAATGGCCTGGCGGCTCTTGGCGGTGCGGGGCCCATCGCGGGCGCAAATGGCTTCGACAAAATCGTTCATCAGATCGCCATGTGGCAGCCCCGAGGCCGCGGTCTCCTGGCCCATGACCAAGCCAAGGTCGTATTCATTTCCGGTCTGATCGCCGCTCACCCGGAGCCGCATGGCATGCGAGGTGGTTCAGTAATAGCACCCAAGCAGGGCCGAGGCGCGGGCCGCCAGAAACTCGATCTGGGCGCGGGATATGTCCCGTTCCAAGCCGTCGAGCTCGAACACCCTGGGGTCTTCAAGGTAGAGGTGGTTCAGCAGATCCCACAAGCGCCGGGTCTCGCCGGGCACCAGGGTCAGGGAGCGGCGGATATAGAAATGACTGTCGTTGTCATAGAAATCGGCGAAATCGGGTTGGGCGTCTTCCGGCGCGATGGTCGCGGCCCAGCCGGGCCCGGTCTTGGCCTCGGCGGCATGTTTTCGTGCCGGCTGTCCGGGCGCCGGCTCCGGCGGCGCTGGGCGGTCCATGCCAATGGCGGCGGTGAAACAATCGATCACCACCGCTTGCACGGTGACCGAGATGACTTCGATAATTTCATCTTCCACCATGCCGCCGTCCATGGCGTCATGATACCAACGGGCGCTCAACCGGCCCGGATCCGTCACCAGGCGATGGATCACATCGACCCACGGGGCCGGCAAGCGGCCAAGGCCGACGTGATCGCCGCTAACCGCATGGGGCGACAGCGCCTCCTTGCGGACCTGGCAAAGCGGGCAGTCCCAGGCGTTGCGCGCCTCCGCCGCCACATCCAGACGCTGGCGTCCATCGAGCCAGCAGCCCGGCTGGGCGAGGCGGTCATGGTTGCGGTTCAGGGCGTCCCGCAGGTCGGGACGCAGGGCGCGGGGGGCCGCATCATGGGCGGGCATGATCAGGCCTCCAACTCCGTGTCCCAGTACAGAAAATCGCTCCAGGATTCATGTAGAAAGTTGGGTGGAAAGGCCCGTCCCCGGTCATGCAACTGACGCACGGTGGGCCGCCGGGGGGTGACATGGGGGCGCATGCCGCTGGCCTTGGCCAGGCGCCCGCCCTTGCGCAGATTGCAGGGCGCGCAGGCGGCGACCACGTTTTCCCAGGTGGTGCGGCCGCCCCGGCTGCGCGGGGTCACGTGATCGAAGGTCAGATCATGGTCGGCGCCGCAATATTGGCAAATGAAGCTGTCCCGCAAAAACAGGTTGAAGCGGGTGAAGGCGGGATATTTCGCGGGCTGAATGTAACGCCTCAAGGCAACGACCGAGGGCAGTTCCATGGCAAAACCCGGCGAGCGCACCAGCCGGTCATAGGCCGATAGCACTTGTACCCGGTCCAGAAACACCGCCTTGATCACCTCCTGCCAGGACCACAAGGACAGGGGATAGTAACTCAACGGCTGATAGTCGGCGTTGAGAACCAGAGCCGGGCAACGGTCGAGTGAGGCTTCCATAACCATCATGCCTTAATCACAAACCCTTCGATTCGCTGATTTTGGCAATTTTAAGCCGGTTTTACCAATGTAAAAATCCGCGCCGGCCCTTACCCGGCCGTGCCACGGTTTGTCATGTGCCGGTAATGCAACCAAACGAGCCGGGCGGCGAAGCTGCGATAGGGGCGCCAAGGCTCCGCCAAGGCGGGCATTTCCTTGATCGTGGGCCGCGCCCGCAGGTCGAGGAGATCACGGGCGCCCGCCATCAGGGCGACGTCGGCGGCGGGCCAGATATCGGGCCTTTGCATCACTCCCAACAGGTAGATTTCCGCCGTCCAGCGGCCGATCCCCTTGATCCGGATCAGCTTTTCGATGACCTCTTCGTCCGCCAGGCCAGCCAACCGGCGGAAGTTCAGGCGGCCCGACGCCACTTCATCCGCCAGGCAATGGGCATATTTGGCCTTGGGCCGCGACAGACCGAAGCCGCGCAGGGTGTCTTCATCAAGGGCAAGGACGGCGCCCGGATTGACCGCGCCGAGGCCTTTCCGCAAGCGCCGCCAAATGGCGTCGGCGGCGGCGAGGGAGACTTGTTGCTGCACGATAATTTTCAGGACGGTTTCAAAACCGCCCCGGCGTTTGCGCGACGGCGGCTCGCCATGGCGGCGCAGAACGGCGGCCAGACGCGGTTCCAGCTTGGCGAGCCGGCGAAAGCCGTCTTCCATCAGCTCAATGATCGTCCGCCGCCGGCGCGGACCGGCCAGGCGGCATCGCCCCGCCCCATGACCCCGGAACCGGCAACCAGGACGGCGAAAGCGCCTTTGAACATATACCTATCCCAAAATGTCTTTCGCCGAGCCAATCCGTAGGATCGCCGTCGGCGTCTTGCTTACGCGGCATCGCCCAAGCCGACCTCAAGCCGGCGTCCGATCGCCGCGAAGGCGGCGTCCATCTGATCGATCCGCGAGGCGTGATGTAGGTCAAAAAGGCGATCGACTTGTGGGCCGTGCCAGGCAAGGCGGCGAGCCAGGTCGGCTTTTCTCAGGCCTTGCTCCATCATGGCTTGATAAAGCAGAACCTTCATGGCTGTTTGTGTAGGAAGATTGGCCCGTATTTTTCCGCGTGATGGCCGCGGCACCTCTTCGCGGTGCGCGATACGGTAAGCGATGGCTTCCTCAAGCGCATCGACGGCGTGCATGAGGGCGTCGTCTTCGTCATCGCCAAAGGATTTCAACTCCGGGAAATCGGGCGATGTGACGAACAGTGTATCGTTGTCGTCGGGCGTGAGCTTGATCGGGTAGGAGATCATTGTCGTATCCTGTCTATTTTAGCCCCAGGTCTTTCTTGATCGCATCGACGAGCCCCTTGCCAAGTTCCTTGCGACTGCCGTGCATCGGCAGTTGGGATTTCTTCTTGCCGAGAATAACCGTCACGTGGCCGCCGCCGCCTGGATGCGTCTCAAAGATGCAGCCTTGTTTTTTGAGCCAACGTTGCAATTCTTTCGAATTCATGGACCATCCATGGAACACAACTGTTCTATTGTCAACAGTAGTGTTGTATTTTTCGGGGAACGAGGAGTATATCCATGATATCCTCCCCAAATTGTTTGTTTCGACCCTGATAGCCCAACAGGTCTGCCATTGCCACCGATGCCAACTTTTAGATTTGCTCCCAGCCCCACCGGCGCCCTGCATCTGGGCAATGGCTATTCGGCGCTCTACAGCTATGACGCGGCCAGACGGAGGGGGGCGAGGTTCTTGTTGCGGGTGGAGGATATCGACCGGGAACGCTGCCGGCGCTCCCATGAGAGGGCCATGCTGGCGGATCTGGCCTGGTTGGGTCTGGAGTGGGAAACGCCCGTGCGCCGGCAGTCCGAGCATATGGATGACTACGCCGCCGCCTTGGCGAAACTGGCCGCCGCCGACCTGACCTATCCCTGTTTTTGCACCCGAAAGGCGATCGCGCGGGAAATTGCCGCCGCGCCCTCGGCGCCGCACGGCCCCGATGGCGCCCTTTACCCCGGTATTTGCCGGTCGTTGCCGTCCGGCGCGCGTCGGGACCGGATCGCGTCCGGCGAACCCTTCGCCGTCCGCCTGGATTGCGGCAAGGCGGCCGGGATTATTGATGATGGACTGTATTGGCATGACCGGCAGTTGGGCAAACAACCCCTTCGGCCGGGTCTGCATGGGGATGTGGTTTTGGCCCGCAAGGATACGCCCACATCCTATCATCTGGCCGTGACCGTGGACGATGCCCTGCAGGGGGTCAGTCATGTCACGCGGGGCGATGATCTGTTCGCCGCCTCCCATGTGCATCGTCTGTTGCAGGCGCTGTTGGATCTGCCCACCCCGGAATATGACCATCACCGTCTTTTGCAAGATGACGAAGGTATCCGCATGGCGAAGCGCCACGGCGCCGTCAGTCTGGCGCTATTGCGCGAAGCGGGGAGCGACCCAGGGGAATTGCGCCGGTCGCTGGGATTTGAATTTTAGGGAAACTGGTTCGGGGGAGAGGTGGCGCGGATCGAACCTTCAACCTCTAGACCGCCGCCGCTTGCGCCGGAGGAAGGTTAACGGGGACGGCCACTCTCACACGAAGTCTGGGGCACCGACCCGCGCCTAAGACAATAGATAACACCCGAAAGGTTGGTAAAACATTGACGGCGATCACACATCGGAGGATTAATTTCTAAATTTTAGAGAGTTTTTTTCTGTAAATACAGCGGCGGCCGACAATAATGCCGGCCGCCGTCGGGGACAGACGCTATCCAGTTGTTTAACCGCGGATGCCGGGCGGGGAGGATCACTCGACATCGGGCGTCTGAGCCTTTAACAAAACTTACTGAACTAATTACGACTCATTTCAAAGCTACTTCGTTGTGTGCCCCCAAGAGATAGGGCCGCGCCGGGATATCACCAGTGACCGGCGTCACGATTGGCGCGATAAATTTGGCGACGGGCAAAAAACATTACGAGGACCAACATGGAAGTTGCGACGGCCACGGACACGGCGATTCCCGAGGAAGACCTGCTGCCCCTGTGCGCGGCGGGGCTGGCGGCGGCGGACGGCCACCTGGCGCGGGCCCGCGAAAGCGTGCGGGGCATGGTCACCAGGGACGGGGAGATCGATGCGGGCCGCATCGAGGCGCAACAATATGCGGTGCATGGCCTGGCCTGGCTGGCGACTTATGTGGAGGCCTTGCGGCAAAGCCTGTCCTGGGCCGAACGCCTGGCCGAGGGCGGCCAATTTGGCCGCCTGGAACAATTGCTGCTGCAACTTGGCTTTGGCGGTTATCTGGCGGAAATCGCCAATGGTATCGCCATGAGCCAGGTGGAGATCGTGCGCCCGGCCGATCTGGGCCTGGATGGCGATGATCTGGCCGCTTTCCGGACCGACGCCGTCCTGCGCCTGGTCGAAAGCGGCAATACCCAGGCCGAGCGGGACCGGCTGGCCGGAATGTTGGTGGCCGCGGCGAGCGGGGCGGAATTCGGCGCCCTGGGTCTGGATGAAACCCTTACCTTGGTGCGCCAGCAATTCCGCCGGTTTACCGAAGATCACGTCACGGCGGATGCGCATGGGTGGCATTTGCGTGACGAGCTCATACCCCTCGATGTGGTCGCCGCCATGAGCGGGATGGGGGTCTTCGGCCTGACCATCCCCGAACAACACGGCGGCCACGGCATGGGTAAGATGGCCATGTGCGTGGTCTCGGAAGAGCTGTGCCGGGGTTATATCGGGGTCGGTTCATTGGGTACGCGGTCGGAAATCGCCGCCGAATTGATTCTGCACGGCGGCACCGAAGAACAACGGCAATACTGGCTGCCGAAAATCGCCTCGGGCGAAATTCTGCCCACGGCGGTCTTCACCGAACCCAACGTCGGCTCGGATCTGGGCAGTGTCGGCACCCGCGCCATCCGCGATGGCGATGTCTATAAGATTCAAGGCAACAAGACCTGGATCACCCATGCCGCCCGCGCCGACATGATGACGCTTTTGGCGCGGACCAATCCCGAACAAAGGGGCTATCGCGGCCTGTCCATGTTCCTGGCGGCCAAACCACGGGGCACGGACGGCGATCCATTTCCGGCGAAAGGCATGTCGGGGAGCGAGATCCAGGTCCTGGGTTACCGTGGCATGAAGGAATACGAGATTGCCTTCGACGGCTTCGAGGTCGGGGCGGAACAATTGCTGGGCGGCGAGGAAGGCAATGGCTTCAAACAGTTGATGGCGACATTTGAATCCGCCCGTATTCAGACCGCCGCCCGCGCCGTGGGCGTGGCCCAAAATGCGTTTGAATTGGGCCTGAACTATGGCATCGAACGCCAGCAGTTCGGCGGCGCCATCGTGCGGTTCCCCCGCGTGGGGGGCAAGCTGGCCTGGATGGCGGTGGAGATCATGGCCGCGCGGCAATTGACCTACCATGCCGCCCGCCAGAAAGATCAGGGCCGGCGCTGCGATCTGGAAGCTGGCATGGCGAAACTGTTGGCGGCGCGGGTGGCCTGGTCATCCGCCGATAACGCGGTACAGATCCATGGCGGCAATGGCTTCTCTTTGGAATTCCCCATCAGCCGGGTGCTGTGCGACGCCCGTATCCTGAACATATTTGAAGGCGCGGGCGAAATTCAGGCCCAGGTCATCGCCCGCAGACTGTTGGAAAGCCATAACTAGACATTTTCGCTCACGCCGGGCCGCCGTCGCGACCCTGATCGACCCTTTCAATACCGAAAATGGCCGAAGGCGGCGCCTGCCTCTATTCCGCCGCGACGGCGTCCGTTTCGGGGCTCGGCAGGCGTTTTGGCAGGATCGTAACGGCCAGGAAAATCACCACGGCGGCAACGGCGAGAATGCGAAATAGGGTGTCGAAGCCCCAATTTTGATAGACGAAGGCGATCAGGGGCAAGGACACCGCCAGGGCGGTGAAACTGACAACATAGCGAACACCGTAGATGCGCGCCCGGTAAGCGCCGCTGGCGGTCTTGCCGATCATGTAGTCGTTGATGGGGATTTGGCCAAAGGCGCCCAGCATGAAGCCCAGGGCCACCGCGAGCGCGACGCCATCGGTCAGTCCCGGCATCGCCAGGAAGAAAATCACCTGGATTGTCGCGACGGTCATGAAGACAACGCGGGGCCCGAACCGGTCGAGCATGCCGCCGACCACCAGTTGCGCGATCGAGGCGACCGCGAAAACGATGAATGCCAGGGTGCCAATCACCGTCGCCACATCGCCCTGGCCGGCGCCGGCGATAATATCCGTCCAGGCGGATAGCTCCGTTGCCAGGCCTTGCAGGCGTTCGTCGAAGATTTTCGGCAGCGCGAAAGTGGTCGCCTGGAAGATCACCGAGGAGACGGCGGTTGTAAAAAATACGATCGCGGAAATCCGTATCAACAAAGCCCGGTAGGTGGCCGAGGCACGTGCTTGAACCTCGGCTTTCGCGGTTTTCGGCGCCATGCGTTCAAGGTGAATATTCTTCCAGCGCAAGCTCATATAGGCCAGCCCCATGGCAATGGAAAAGCAGCCCGGCAAAATGTAGGCCATGCGCCAGCCGCCATTGTCGATCAGGTAGCCGGCGATGAGCGCGGCGCTGGCCACCCCTAGATTGCCCCAGACACCGTTGGCGGCGATCCGCATGCCCGTGTTGCGCCATTTCGTGGTGACGATGGCCAGTCCCACCGGATGGTAGATGGCCGCGAACATACCGACCACGAACAAACCGGCGCCCATCTGCAAGGGCGTCCGGGCAAAGCCGGTGGCGATGGCGGTCAGGCCGATACCGATAAAAAACACGCACATCATGCCGTCCCGGCTCCATTTGTCGGCGATCCAGCCCGCCGGCAGGGAGAAGACGCCGAAGGCGAAGAATCCCGGCGTCGCATAGGCGATAAGCTCGCCATAACCCATGCCCCATTCCCGATACAGCACCAGGGCCGCCACCGTCGCGAAAATCAGAGTGAACAAGTGGTCCAGGAAATGACCGATGTTCAGCATCAAAAAATATGTCCGGTCCCGTGCCATGTACCGCCGTCTCCTCAAGCCATGCGCGCCGCTCGCAATTTCCAAGGTTACAAATTACCCTTGGCGGAAATGCGATGTCATGCCAAATTTCATCGCGATTACGCCAAAAAATCTTCTCAATGATGATACGGAAACATGGCTATCAACGGAAACCGCAGCACGGACCCGCAAGATTATCAGGATTTGCCTCAAGCGATCGGGGTGATGTCCAAAAAAATTTCGCCGAAGGGTTTGTTATTCCATTTCATGAACACGCGCGCGATCAACTGCTCTATGCAACGGCCGGCATCATGCGGTTGCGCACCGCGCGGGAGGCCTGGATCGTGCCGCGGGACAGCGCCGTCTACATTCCCGCCGGAACCCATCACGCCGTCTCCATGCATGGCGCGGTCGAAATGCGCACGTTGGCCATGTCACCTCCCATGACCCGTGCGACGCCCGCGGCCATTTTGATCGGCGGCTGGACCATGGTGAATGACTTTTCGTCCATATCGTCCATGGCGTCGCTGATCTGGGCGGCCCCTTCGGCGGCCTGACCGTTGAATATCATGGCGGTTGATTTGTAGGCTCCCGCGGCAAGCCGGTCGACCGGGCTAAGGCAGATGCGCAGGGCGTCGTCCGCTTTCTCGATCGCCTCGCTGAAATTGCCGTCGTAAAGATCGACGACCGCCAAGGCCCATTGCGCCATGCTGCGGGGCCGCGGGTCGTTGGTATCCCGGCTCATGGCCATGAGTTCCATGAACGCGGCTCTGGCCTCGCCCGGGTGTCCCCAAGCCATAAGGTCCAGACCGTTTGCCAGTTGCCCTTTCGATGCCAGCCAGATGTCGCCGTGCCGCCGGGCAACCTCGACCACCCGCGCGGCGGCTTCGCGTTGCGCCCGATCGCGCGCCTCGCCAGGTTGCCCCCAATAGATCCGGTGCCAAATGATGCCCATATCGGCATAGGCCACGCCGAGTTCGTCGCCATCCGCCTCCGCCAGGGATTTTGCCCGGTCCAGGAATTGCCGCCCGATCTCCGCCTGGCAGCCGAAAACATGGGCATAGCCGGTTTCGAACAGAAAGCGCGACAGCCGCCTGTTGTCGTTTAGCGCTTCGATACGCTCAAGATAGGGTTCCACCAGGTCGATGAGGGCGCCGAAGTTGAATTGGAAATACAGGGCGCGGGCGATGTGCAGCAGAATATCGGCCAGAACCGTGTCATCGACGCAGCCCGGATTGGCCTCGATGATGTCCAAGGCCTGTTGCAGATGGTTCTGTGCTTCCTCCAAGGAATAGATGCGCAGGCTGTTTTCGCCCGCGATGGCGAGATATTGCACGGCCCGGCCCGGCTCGGCGCTGCGGCTCCAATGATAGGCCAGAGTGTCGGCCGCGTCATCGGGCTGGAAACCGCCCTGACCTTCGATCGAGGCGGCGATCCGGCCGTGCAGGGTTTGCCTCCGGGCGCTCAACAAACTGTCGTAAATGGCATCACGGGTTAGGGCTTGGCGAAAGGCATGGGCGCCTCTCGTGGGTTCGAAACGGATCAAATCCTGTTCCACCAGGGTTTCGATATGCTTCGCGGCTTCGTCACCCAGTCCCGAGGCGCGCGCCAACTGTTCGGCGCTAAACCGCGCGCCGGTAACGGCGGCGGTCTCCAACAGCGCCCGTGGCCCGCTTTCCAGCCGGTCAACCCGGTCCATGAGCAGACTTTCAATGGCGACGGGCAAGGCCCCGCGCCGCTTTGCCCGGCATCGAAGGTCAGCCCTTCGCCCTCGCCGCTAAGCGCACCGGTATTTTGCAGATAGGCGATGATTTCCTCGGCAAATAACGGATTGCCCTCGGACTTTTCCGCCACCAGGCGGGCCAGGCCGTCGGGCGGGCTTTGGCTGTCCAGACGGTTTTGCAACAGGGCCTCGGTCCCGCCGGCGGTCAGCCTCGCCAGCACAAGATCCACGGCGCCTTGCTTGCCGGACCAGGGCGGTAGGTGGCCGGTGCGGGCGGTGGTGATGGTAAAAAGCGGCAGGTCTTCTTCGCCTTCCACGACCCTGGTGAGCAGCGCCAGCGTGGCGGTATCGGCCCATTGCAGGTCTTCGACGATCAAAACCGTGGGAGAGACCCGGCAGCGTTCGCGCAACATGGCGATCACCGCGTCGCGGGTGCGGATGCCCAGGGTTTCACCGGCGATTTTATCCATGTCCACGCCTTCGGCGGCATGGCCCAGCAAGTTCATCAGATAGGGCAGGGAGTCTTCAGCCTTGATGCCCAGCATCTCGAGGCCTTGTTGCATGCGCCGCTCCGCCTCCGCCGCCACGGCATTATCTTCAATTCTGAAGGCCCGCCGGACAATCTCCATCAACGGCGCGAAGGCCGTCTCCTGGGTATTGGCGGCGCAGTGACATTCCAGGAAAATGACCCGGTCGTCATCGATGCTTTGGCACAATTCGAAACTAAGGCGGGACTTTCCAATGCCGGGTTCGCCCAGAATACAGACCGTGCGCTGTTTACCGCCCGATACCTCCCGCCAAAGCCCTTGCAGTTGCTCCAATTCGCGCTCGCGCGCCACCAGGGGGGTCAGCCCGTGGCTTTTGGATATGTCAAAGCGGGTGACGCCTTCCCTGACGGCATCCAGGCGCCAAAGCTCCTGGGCCTCGGATTTACCCTTGAGGGTCCGTTTGCCGATGCACTCGCTCTCGACAAATCCATCCACCAGCGCCTGGGTGTCGGCGCTCATGAGAATGGTCCCCGCCTCGGCCGCCGTTTCGATGCGGGAGGCCAGATTGACCGTATCGCCCAGGGCCGTCATGCCCGATTGCCGGCCGTCGCCCACTTCGCCGACCACCAAGGGGCCGCTGTGAATTCCGACCCGGAAACGCGGCGCGGCGCCATGTTTCGCCTCGAATTCGGCGCCGAGGATCGAGACGCGGGCTTGCACCTCTATTGCCGCCCGGCAGGCCCGCAGGGGCGCCTGTTCAATGGCTATGGGCGCGCCGAACAGGGCCATGATGCCGTCGCCCGTCATCTCCTGCACCGTGCTGCCGTGGGCGTGGATCGCCTCGTTCAATTCCCGGTGTACGCTCTGCATCAATAGATAGGTCTGTTCCTCGCCCAGCGTCTCGGCCAGGGCGGTATAGCCGGCCATATCGGCGAACAGCACGGTGACATGGCGCCGCTGCGCCGCCGCCGCGTCCGTCGCTGAATCTGGGTTCGAAGATGCCTCGCTCACGCCGCCGCCCCTTCGCGCTTGTGATACGGCGTCATGCTAGCCACGAAGGCGGCCGAACTCAATGCCCCAATGGCTGCGGCAACGCTTTGACGGCTGCCGCGCATGGGCCTATTGTGCGCCCAGACCATCAATCCAGATCAATTGGGGAGACGCCGGACATGGCCGTGAAATATCATCTGATCAGTTCCGTTACTTGACCGTGGGTACAGCGCGCCGTGATTCTTTTGCGTGCGAAAAAAGTCGAATTTGATGTCACCTACATTGACCTGACCGACAAGCCGGACTGGTTCCTGGAAATCTCGCCCCACGGCAAGGTGCCCGTGTTGTCGGTGGATGACGATCCGTTGTTTGAATCCAATGCCATCGCGGAATATCTCGACGACGTGGTGGCGCCGCCGAAGCACCCCGAGGACCCGTTCAAGCGGGCCCGCAACCGGGCCTGGACGGATTTCGTGCCTGACTTCTCCAAGGGCATCAACATCTACTACACCAAAAGCCGGGAGGAGATGGAGGAGAAGCTGGCTGGCGCGCCAAAATTCCTGCAAAAACTGGAAGACGCCATCGCCAACGAACGCGGCAACGACGGCCCCTACTTCAACGGTGCCGACTTGTGC
>JAYGEB010000004.1:0-8532 GCA_046582595.1 Alphaproteobacteria bacterium
AGATAACACAATGACTGCACATGGGGTTATAAAGCGTGCGAAATGGAGTGACATGCGTCGTGTCGGCTAATCGTGTGATCTTACCGTCCAAGTTTAGGAATTTTGAGAGGCTGAGATAAATTACCGCGCAATTTTCATGCCAGGTTATGAGAGGTAAGAATATCAAAGGCTTATGGGAGCGGCGAACGTTCAGACGGCCAAATGTGTAAAGAAATCCGACACTTTGGCCGAAACATAGCAATTGGGGCAAAACACCGGGCGAAGAGGCTTCCTATCGAAACTGGAGGTCTGGTTCAACGTCATCCTCGCGAAGGCGGGGGCGAGGATGACAAATTTGATCCCTGCCGGCGTTGGAATTTCAATTGCCGCGCGGACTTTTGTTCCGCTTACAATATCTGCCCGAATGCTTGTCCGCGCACGGGCAAAAAATCAGGGCCGCGCTGTTGGTGGCGCGGCCCTATTGTCGTTGAATGCGCTCTGACTACGGGATCAGGATGGTTGAACCCGTGGTCTTGCGGCTTTCCAAATCCCTGTGGGCCTTTTTGGCGTCTTTCAGGGCGTAGGTTTGGTTGATTTCGATCTTTACCTTGCCACTCTTGACCATGTTGAACAGTGCCTTGGCGGAATCTTCCAGCTCCTTGCGGGTGGCGGTGTAGGTGACCAGGCTGGGGCGCGTGAGATACAGGGAGCCCTTGGCGCCCAGGCTGGCCGGGGCGAAGGAGGTCACCGGGCCGGAGGCGTTGCCGAAAGATACCATGTGGCCGCGCGGCTGCAGGCAATCCAGGGAGCCGTCCCAAGTTGACTGGCCAATGGAATCATAGACCACCGGCACGCCCGCATTCTTGGTCAGGCGGGCGACCTCCCTAGCGAAATCCTTCTTGGTGTAGTCGATCACCTCGGCATAGCCATGCGCCTTCGCCAGCGTCACCTTGGCCGGCCCGCCGGCCGTGCCGATGGCCCGGACGCCGAGCGCCTTGAGCCATTGTCCGGCGATTAAGCCGACCCCGCCGGCGGCCGCGTGAAACAATACCGTCTGTCCATTTTTTACGGGAAAAGTGCGGCGAATGAGGTATTCCACGGTCATACCTTTGAGCATCATGGCGGCCGCCGCCTCGTCCGGGATGCCGCGCGGGATTTTCACCAACGTGGCGGCATCCATGACCCGCGCCTCGGCGTAGGCGCCGGGAGCGCCGCTGCCGTAGGCGACCCGGTCGCCGGGCTTGAGGAAATTGACGCCGGCGCCCACCGCCTCGACCACGCCGGCGGCTTCCATGCCCAATCCCGAAGGCAGGGCCATGGGATAGAGGCCGCTGCGCTGATAGGTATCGATATAGTTCAAGCCGATGGCGGTGTGACGCACCAGGACCTGGCCCTTGCGCGGCTTGCCCAGCTTCACCTCTTCCAATTTCAGGACCGAGGGGCCGCCTGCCTTATGAAATCTGATTGCCTTAACCATGTTGCTCGCGCCTTTCACCGTGTGGGAGGATGGACGGGCGGACCTTATACTGTTGCGCGATAGGTTGTCACGCCCGAAAAATGGCCGGATTTCCGCCAATGTTATAACAGGACCTTTTCCAGGCGCAGCAGGGCGGCCTTGGTCTCGACGCCGCCCTCGCCCGAATATCCGCCCAGCCCGTTGGCGGCGAGGACCCGGTGACAGGGGATGATCAGGGGAATGGGGTTGGCGCCGCAGGCCATGCCCACGGCCCGGGCCGAACTATCCAGGGCCGCCGCCATCGCCCCGTAAGTCATTGTTTCACCGTATGGAATCTCTGCCATTCTGGCCCAGACCCGGCGCTGAAAGGGCGTGCCCGCCGGCGCCAAGGGCAGCTCGAAAAACTCGGCCGCGGCATCGAAATAGGCCTCAAGCTGGGATTTGGCCCGGCCCAGCAGATCGTCGCCGTCCTGGTCCCGGGCCCAGCCCCAATCCAGCGCCACCACATGGCCGTCATGGCTGGAGACGGTCAGGTCGCCGACGGGCGAATGCAGGGAAAGTTGCGCCATCGCTCAGGTCTCCGCCGTGGCGTTCCCGGCCGGAAGCAACGCTTGGCGCAGGCCCTCGACCGTGGTTTGGGGCAGGGAACAGGTCTGGCCGCGGCAGACATAGGCCGTGACCTGGCCGCCGACCCGGCGCATGGCGGCGGCGGGATGACCGGGGGGCAAGGTTTCATCGCCCGTCAGGACCGTCAGAATTTTATTCGGCAGGGCCAGGCCGTGCACGGCCTCGAGCATGGCGGTGGCGGCGCCATCCTGGCGCGGGCCCATGATGACGATTTGCAGGGGCGCCAGCATGACCTCCACGTTGTTAAGGAGCGTGGTCATGGCCATGCCATGGCTGTTCAGCCGGGCTGAAAAAGAACCGGCCACGGCCTCGGCGCGTTGCCGGTAGCCATCCTCGCCGCTCAGCAGCCACAGCCGGGTCAGATTTCCCACCATGACGCCGTTGCCCGAGGGGACGGCGTTGTCATGGCCGTGGCGCAGGCGGGCGATGACATCCGTGGCCTGGTCGGAAGAGAAGAAATAGCCGCCCCCGTCCGGGCCGCTGAAATGATCCTCGACCGCTTCCACCCAGGCCTTGGCGTGGGCTAAATAGTCTTCGCCGCCGTGCAACTCGTGCAGCATCAGGGCGGCGCGGGCCATGTCGGCGTAATCATCCAGCAAGGCGCGGTGTTTGGGCTGGCCCTGGCGGTAGGCATGCTTCAGTTCGCCGTCCGGGGATAATTTGGTGGTGATGAATTCAAACGCCGTCACGGCGGCCGCCACCCAGGCCGGCTGCTGGAACACGGCGCCCGCATTGGCCAGGGCGGCGATCATCAGGCCGTTCCAATCGGCCAGAACCTTGTCGTCCCAGCCGGGCCGGACGCGGCTTGCTCTTTCTTTCAGCAGTCTGCGGCGGCAGTTCGCCAGGACCTCCTCCGCCGCCGCATCGCCAAATTCCGGCCGGGCCGAGCGGTTCAAAATGACCTTGCCCTCCCAGTTGCCATGCGCCGAGACATCGTAGGCGGCCTTGAAGGCGTCCGCGTCCGCGCCCAGGGCGGCGTCGATCTCCGCCTCTTGCCAGACATAGAAGCGGCCTTCCTCGCCCTCGCTGTCCGCATCCAGGGTGGCCGCGAAGCCGCCCCCCTCCACGACCATTTCGTTCAAGGTCCAGGCCACGGTTTCGGCCACCCGCTGGGCATAGAGCGGATTGCCGCCGGCCTGCCAGGCCAGGGTCAGGATATCGATCAATTGGGCGTTGTCGTACAGCATCTTCTCGAAATGCGGCGCCAGCCATTCGGCATCCGTGGAATAGCGCGCGAAGCCGCCCGCCAGATGATCATAGATGCCGCCCTGACACATGCCCGTCAGGCTTCGGTCCACGGCGCCCAGCAGGGCCGCTTCGGGTTGGCGCAGCCAGGCGCGCAGCAGCATTTCCAGGGCGTAGGTCTGGGGAAACTTCGGCGCCTGGCCCAGGCCGCCATGCACGGTATCGACCTGCTGGCACAGGGCCTGGGCGACCTGGTCCAAAACCTCGAAACCGATTTGCAGGGGCGGCCCGCTCTCGGTGTCCAGCGCCGTCTTTTGCAGGGATTGCAGGACGCTCTCGGCGTTCTTGCGCACGCCGTCGGGGTCGGTGTGATAGACCTCCGCCACCCGGCGCAGGATATCGGGGAAACCGGGCCGGCCGTACCGGGCCTCGGGCGGGAAGTAGGTGCCGCCCCAAAACGGCTCCCCCGCCGGCGTCAGGAACATGGTCAGGGGCCAGCCGCCCTGCTCCCCCATCAGGTTCAAGGCGGACATATAGACGCCATCGATGTCGGGGCGCTCTTCCCGGTCCACCTTGATATTGACGAACAGCTTGTTCATCAGGCCCGCGATATCGGGGTTTTCGAAGCTTTCGTGCGCCATGACATGGCACCAATGGCAGGCCGCGTAACCGATGGACAGCAGGATCGGCTTGCCCGCCGCGCGCGCCTCGGCCAGGGCGTCATCGCCCCAGGAGCGCCAGTGCACCGGGTTATCCTTGTGCTGCAACAGGTAGGGCGAGGTCTCGGCCCCCAGCTTGTTCGACATATCCGATCACTCCCCCATGCTTTCCATTGCCCGCCTTGATCCCCTGTTCTAAGTTTGTCACGTTGACGGGCGGGGCAAAAGCGGGATATTGGCGAAATGAAAATTAACATCGATATTGAGTGCACGCCGGCGGAGGCCCGCGCCTTTCTCGGCCTGCCCGACGTGGCGCCCATGCAGGAGGCCTTGCTGGCTGAGATGCAGAGCCGCATGAAGGACGCGGTCGCCGGCGCCGATCTGGAAAGCATGTTGAAAACCTGGATGCCGGCGGGCCTGCAAGGCTGGGACAGCATGCAAAAGGCCTTTTGGGCCAAGGCGGGGCGGGCCGCGGGCCAGGCCGACGACAAAGCATAATCTGGGGAGAACGGCGATGGACGCCATGGAATGCATGTTGGGACGGCAATCGACGCCGGCGGGATTACTGGCGGAACCGACGCCCAGCGACGGCGATCTTCTGGAATTGTTGCAGGTCGCCATGCGCGCGCCCGACCATGGCGCCCTGCGCCCCTGGCGGTTTCTGGTCATTCGTGATGACCGCCGCCGGGCCTTGGGGGATATTTTCGCCGACAGCCTGGCCAAGCGGGAGCCCGATGCCACGGCGGAGGCCATTGAAAAGGCCCGTGGCAAGGCCTTGCGCGCGCCGTTGGTTCTGGCGGTATGGGCCGAGATTGTCGAGGATCACCCGAAAGTACCCGCCGTCGAACAGGTGGTGGCCACGGGCGCGGCGGTACAGAACCTGCTGAACGCCCTGCATGCCCAGGGCTATCAGGCCATTCTGGTTACCGGCGCGCCCTGTTATGACGAAAACGTCAAGCGTCCCCTGGGCCTGGCGCCGAAGGACGCGCTGGTCGGCTTCATCCATATCGGCACCGCGAAAAGTGCGACACCCATAAAAAAACGGCCCGATCCGGCGGATTATCTGCAGATCTGGTAATGTCCCTGGGCGACACCATCTTTGCCCCGGCGACGGCCGCCGGGCGGGCGGGGATCGCCGTGATCCGAATTTCCGGTCCCGATGGCGGATCGGCCTTGGCGGCGCTGTTGGGCGAAAATTGCGTACCGGAGCCGCGCCGGGCCATTTTAGCTGCTTTCCGCGATCCCCTCACTGGCGAGGAACTGGACCGGGGCCTGGTATTGTGGTTTCCCGCGCCCCACAGCTTCACCGGCGAAGACGTGGCCGAACTGCATTGCCATGGCGGCGCGGCCGTGATGGCGGCGCTGTTGCGGGCGCTGGGCCGGATGGCGGGCTGCCGCCTGGCCGAGGCCGGCGAATTTACCCGGCGGGCCTTTCAAAACGGCAAGATGGATCTGACCCAGGCGGAAGCTTTGGCCGATCTGATAGCGGCGGAGACCGAGGCCCAGCGGCGCCAGGCCCAGCGGCAGATGGCCGGCGCCCTGGGCCAGCTTTACGAGGGCTGGCGCGCCGATCTGATCGGCGCCCTGGCGCATCTGGAAGCCGACATCGATTTCCCGGACGAGGATCTGCCGGACGGCATGACGGCGCGCCAGCGCCCGGTTCTGCGGCGGCTGGGTGAGCATATATCGGCCCATCTGGATGACGGCCACCGGGGCGAGCGTCTGCGCGACGGCTGTCATATGGTCATTCTGGGCGCCCCGAACGTGGGCAAGTCCAGCCTGATCAACGCCCTGGCCCGGCGCGACGCGGCCATTGTATCGGCCCAGGCCGGGACCACCCGCGACGTCGTCGAGGTGCATCTGAATCTGGGCGGCTATCCGGTGGTGCTGGCGGATACCGCCGGCCTGCGGGAGAGCGGCGATGCCGTCGAGGCGGAAGGCGTGCGCCGGGCCCGGGCCCGTGGCGATCAGGCCGATCTGAAGATCGTCCTCTATGATTGCGCCGCGACGCCGGAACCGGGCGAAACTGTTCTGGCTATGCGCGGCGATGGCCTGTTGGTCGCCAACAAGGTCGATCTGGTTTCCTCCCCGCCGCGCCACGGCCTCGGCGTCTCCACCCTAACCGGACAGGGGATGGACGAATTGCTGCGACGGTTGACGGAGGAAGCGGCGCGGCGCATGGCGGATGGCGGCCCGCCGGGTCTGACCCGGATGCGCCACCGGCGCGGCCTGGAAGATTGCCGGGATGCCCTGCTGAGAGCTCTCGAACAGCAAGACGGGGAGTTGATGGCCGAGGATGTGCGTCTGGCGGCGCGGCATTTGGGGCGCATAACGGGCCGGGTGGATGTGGAAGATATTCTAGATGTTGTGTTTGGGGACTTCTGCATAGGCAAATAGAGTATGTTTCCAAGGTCGCCGATGTTTCACGTGAAACATTGCCAGAAATAGCTCCTAAAATTTTGACTCTCCGCCCCGGCCCGCCTATTTTGCGCCTCATGAGCAAATTCGATGTCATCGTGGTGGGCGGCGGTCATGGCGGCTGCGAGGCGGCGGCGGCGGCGGCGCGGGCCGGCGCGCGGACCTTGTTGTTGACTCATTGCCTGGACACCATTGGCGAGATGTCCTGCAATCCGGCCATCGGCGGCTTGGGCAAGGGCCATCTGGTGCGGGAGATCGACGCCCTGGACGGTCTCATGGGCCGGGTCGCTGATGCGGGCGGCATTCAGTTCCGCATGCTGAACCGGAGCAAGGGCCCGGCCGTGCGGGGCCTGCGGGCCCAGGCGGACCGGGCGCTGTACCGGGCCGCCATGCAGCGGGAACTGGCCGGGATCGGGAACCTGACCCTGCAAGCCGGAGCGGTGGAAGATCTGCTCCTGGTGAATGACGAGGTCGCCGGGGTCGTGCTGGAAGACGGCCAGGAGATCGCTGGTGGCCGCGTGGTCCTCACCACGGGCACCTTTCTGCGCGGCCGCATCCACATTGGCGAGAAGACCTGGGCGGCGGGCCGCATGGGCGAGGGGCCGGCGTTGGGTCTTTCCAAGCGCCTGTATGATTTGGGTCTCAACATGGGCCGGCTGAAGACCGGTACCCCGCCGCGCCTGGATGGCCGGACCATCGACTGGGCCGCCTTGGAGCGGCAGCCGGGCGATACACCGCCGGAGCCGTTCTCGACCCTGACCACGGCCATCACCAATCCGCAGATCGATTGCCACATTACCTGGACGACGCCGGCGGGGCACGACCTGATCCGGGCAAATCTTGACCGAGCGCCGGTTTATTCGGGGCAGATCGAAGGCACCGGCCCGCGCTATTGTCCGTCCATCGAGGATAAGGTGGTGCGCTTCGCCGACCGGACGCGGCATCAGATATTTCTTGAGCCCGAGGGTCTGAACGATCACACGGTCTATCCCAATGGGATTTCGACCTCTTTGCCGGAAGATATACAGAAGGCGCTGTTGGCGACCATTCCGGGCCTGGGCCGGGTGGAGATGGTCCGGCCCGGGTATGCCATCGAATATGATTTCGTGGATCCGCGGGAACTATGGCCCAGCCTGGAAGTGCGCCGTCTGCCGGGTTTGTATCTGGCCGGCCAAATCAACGGCACCACCGGCTATGAGGAAGCGGCGGCCCAGGGCCTGATGGCCGGCTTGAACGCGGCATTGGCGGCGGCGGGCGGCGAACCCCTGCTGCTGGACCGGGCCGACGGCTATATCGGCGTGATGATCGACGACCTGGTGACCCGGGGCACCCAGGAACCCTATCGCATGTTCACCTCCCGGGCGGAGTATCGCCTGTTGCTGCGCTCGGACAATGCGGATCAGCGCCTGACCCCCTTGGGTCTTTCGGTGGGCTGTATCGGCACGCGGCGGGCGCAAGCGTTCCGGGTCAAGATGGCGGCCATCCATCAGGCGCGGGAGCTGTTGGAAAGCCGCCGGTCCACGCCGCACGAATGCGCGGCGGCGGGCCTTGCGGTGAATGCCGACGGCCGCCGCCGCACGGCCATGGAATTATTGGCCTTCAAGGATGTGGACATGGCGCGGCTTGCCACCCTATGGCCCGAGGTTGCCGCCCTATCGCCCGCCGTCGCGGCGCAGATGGAGATCGAGGCCCATTACGCCAGTTACCTGCACCGGCAACAGGCCGATATTGACGCCTATCGCCGGGACGAGGCCTTGGAACTGCCGAAGAGCCTGGATTATGCTGCCGTGAGCGGTTTCTCCAACGAAGTGCGCGAGAAACTGCAACGCCACCGGCCCGCGACCCTGGGCGCCGCCGCGCGGATTCCCGGCATCACGCCGGCGGCGTTGACGCTTCTGCTGGCCCATGTCCGCCAGAGCAAGCGCCGTGGTAAGGACCGTGGCAAGCACCGGGGCCAGCGCCGGGCCGTTGCCTGAATTTCCCAAACCGTCCGGCCCTCCCGCGCCACTCACCATCGGCGAATTCCAGGCGGCGGCGGATGTTTCACGTGAAACATTGGCGCGCCTGGAAGCCTACGTCGCGCTGCTAAAAAAATGGAATCGCCGCATCAATCTGGTCAGCCGGCGCGGTCTGGACGACGTGTGGCGGCGCCATGTGCTCGATTCGCTCCAGTTGCTGCCCTATCGTGGCGCCGGCGACGTCAATGGC
>JAYGEB010000016.1:0-1992 GCA_046582595.1 Alphaproteobacteria bacterium
CCGCATCAACCAGTTCATCTTCCCCTTCCACACGATGATTTCCAGCGGCATTCACGCCGGACTGCGCTCTTTCGTGCCGATCGATGACGAATGGGCCATGTTGATTGCCCAGACCGGTCAGCCCGGCACGGCGCCGATCAGCGAAGCCACGAAAGACCGCTGGGAGATGGGCGCCGACCCGTTCAAGGACTGGCACGGCTATGCGCCGCGTACCAACAATCCGCGGTCATATTTTTACACCGTCGCCAATCGTCACAACGATTACCTGATCGATCCAAAAATCGCCAAGGAATCTCTTAACATCGGCATGCCCTTCATCATGAATTTACAGGACCGGGCCATGACCGAACTGATGATGGGACCGAATGGCGAGCACATTTATGACCGCCCGCACGAGCATCTGGGCACTTCGGATGCGATGATCATCGCCGTCCGCAAACAGCTTATCGAGGCCGCCGAGCATTTCGACAGGACCGGCGAACTGCCCGCCAATGTGGACGATGGCTCTCAAAACCGCGTGCGTTGCGCGACCCTGCTGCTGGACAAGGATATTGACTGGATCAAGGCATCGGAAACGGCCCGGGCCGTCGATGAAAGCCGGGAAGTCACCTTCGAACATCATCTGGTGCCCGATAGCTAGAATTTCTCAGGACCAAAGCCGCTGGCTGGCCAGCGCGGCGCCATCGCTCAAGGCCCTGAGCTTGGCCCAGACCACGTCGTCGGCGACCAGGGAATAACCGGCGAAGGTGCCGAAGCCGCAATCGACGCCGGCGATCACCCGCTCCCGATCACCCATTGCGCCCACGGCGCGGATGATCCGCTCCGCCACGACCTCCCTATGTTCCACATAGTTTGAAGTGGATTCAATCGTGCCGGTGACCAGCAGCATATCGGGCGGCAGCGGCACCGTCCGCAACAGCTCGACCTCGTGGGCATGGCGCGGATTGGCGAACGGCAGGCACAGCCCGCCGACCTTCGCCTCGAACAGCAACGGCAGCACGTCGTCCAGCGCGACATCCTCGGTATGGGGGCCGTCACGGTTGCCCCAGCAACAATGCAGGCGGACCTTTTCCGCCGGAATGCCGTCCAGGGCCTGGTTGATGGCGGCGATGTGCAGGGCCACGCTGGCCTGGAATTCAGTTAATGATTGGTTCTGGAAAAAACAGGCCCGCTCCATGGCCAGGTCCGGCGCGTCGATCTGCAACAAAAACCCGGCCTCGATGATATAGCGGTATTCCTTGCCAAGTTCGCGGGCCAGGGCGAATAGATAGTCTTCGTGGCTGTCGTAAAAGTGGTTCATCATCGTGGTGGCGACGATGCCGGGCGAGGCGGCGGTCATGAAGCATTCCACGAAACCGTCACCCTGACCGGCCAGTGCGTCGCGGAACAGCCCGCATTCCTCCCCGATGCCGGAAAAATCTTCATAGTGTACCTCCGCCAGCGCGGCGGGGGCGTTGTACATGCGGGCGCGCGGCGGCCGCCGGGCCTTGATCATCTTCGCCCATTCCGGAAACAGGGCGATTTCGGTCGGTTCCGGCCGCCGGCCCTCGCCGCCAAACCCCGACATGCGTGAACTCACGTAGGTCTGAAAACCGACGCGCGGCTGCTCGCCGTCATTGCCGATATCGATGCCGGCGGCAAGTTGGCGCGCGACCACGCGTTCGACGGCGGCGGCGCTTTCCGCCCCGAGCGCGGCCGCATCGACCGTCTCGCCATTGTCTTGGCGGATCAGCATGTCGGCCAAGGCCTCGTTGCGCGGCAGGCTGCCCATATGCGTCGTCAGAATACGCTCGCGGCTGCTTTCCATTCCCTTGCCTCCCGTTTCACGCGCCCCGCCGTGCGCCGGTTTGGAGCTTTCAAATGCCCATGCGCTTGGCGATGACGTTACGCAGTATTTCGCTGGTGCCGCCGCCGATCATGCCCATGCGGGCCTCGCGGAACAGACGCTGCATGTAGCCCTGCACATAACCCGCCGCCCCCATGACCTGCATA
>JAYGEB010000230.1:0-5307 GCA_046582595.1 Alphaproteobacteria bacterium
GGCGGCGAGGGCGGCGGCCCCGGCGCCCGCCGGGCCGAATGGTTCCGCTATTATTCGGGCAAGCGCATTGGCCAGCAATGGTTTCAACTGCACCTGCTCGACGGCCTTGATGTCCAAAAGGTTTTGGAAGTCGGCCCGAACCTTGGCCTGGTCTCGGCGCTCCTGGTCAATGCCGGGTTCTCGGTCACCACCATGGATCTGCTGCCCAGCCAGGATCCGCGTCCCGATATCCGCCACATTCAGGGCGACTTGAGAGAAATCAACAGCGGCGAACTGGCCGGACACGACGCCATATTGTGTTGTGAAACCTTGGAACATTTGCCCTGGCATCTGGTCGAGGAGATCCTGGCCAAGTTTCACGCCGCCGGCCCGCGCCATCTGATTATTTCCGTGCCCTACATGGGCTTTCAGATCGATTGGCGGCTGTACCTGAACGCGACCACCCTGCGCAGCAAGTTTTCCTTCAAAAAATTGAACTTCCTGCGCCGTTTCAAAATCGACCACGGCGACCCCTGGGGCCACAAATGGGAAGCGGGATATAAAGGTCATTCCCTGGCCGATCTGGAAGCGAAAATCCTGGCCGGCGGCTGGCGCGTCGCGCGCCGGGATTTTACGTCGCCGACCCGGTCGGTTTTTTATTTATTGAGCCCGCGATAGCCCAATAGCCGCAAAGAATTCAACCAATAACATCCCGCGTCCGGCCGCGGGACTGTCGGAATTATTTACACCTTTCCGCCGCTTCGCCGGCGATGTCTCCCTAAGTCCTTGGAATCCCTAGAGGCAAAAAACTGGCACGGTGTTTGCGTCAACATTTATTGCAGCGGCCCGCATAGGGGCTGTACGACCACGCCTAGAGGAGGCCCTCACACCTTAGGCGGCCGAGACGGCGGTCCCATTGGGACCGCCGTCATGGTTTT
Source organism: Alphaproteobacteria bacterium (assembly GCA_046582595.1). GTDB lineage: Bacteria > Pseudomonadota > Alphaproteobacteria. The sequence continues at coordinate 918 of JAYGEB010000230.1, forward strand.
AGGTCATGGCGCCACAGAGCAGACTTTGGGTGAATTTGTGAGGTGACGCGGCGCCGTGCCTGGGCCACTATGGCGGGCATGCGAATTCACCGCGACGATATCTGGCGGCGGTCGGGCGGCGCCCTGGTCGGCATCGGTCTCTGCGCCTTCGGCATCTACAGCCTGACCATGGTCCCGCGGGCGCCCGACGCCACCCTGGCCGACCGGGCCATGTGGTGGGGTATCACCCTGAACGTCGCCGGCGTTGCTTCCTTCCTGCTCTCCTGGCTGGCCCCAGACCTCTCCGGCATCTGGTGCCGCTCGCCACGCTTCCCGCCAAAAAAATAGATCGTTCCTCTTAACTCTTGCGCGGCGCGCCAAGCCAGCGCATTTTCAACGCCGTCTGAACCACCCGTTGGCTTGGCTCCTGGTGGTTCGGCGGCCGCGCATGGCAGGTTTTATCGGCATGGGCTACGATGACCGAGAGGCTGGAGAATGCGCCCGAGGGCCTGATGGGGCTGCTCAAGGGCGAAGATACCGGCAAGCGCATGATAAGGATCAGCGAGGAAACATGAGTATGAGCGAGACGATGTCGGACCGCCTGGAAATGATGCAGGAACGGATGCTGGGTAAGGGTTTCGGCGCCGTTTTGGGCCCGAAACTGGAGCAATTGGAGGAAGGTTTCTGCCGCATGAGCCTGGCCTGGCGCGAAGATCTCTCCCGTGGCGATGCCCGGATCCATGGCGGCGTCATCGCCGCCCTGATCGACAAGGCGGGCACGACGGCGGCCTGGGCCTACACCGACATTCCCGAAGGCACCCGCGGCGCCACGATCGCCATGAACGTCAGCTTCCTGGAGGCGGCGGTCACCTCCATGGTGGCCGAGGCCCGCACGGTGCGGCGCGGCGGCTCCATCATCGTGGTCGACGTCGATGTCCTGAACGAGACGGCGGGAAGGTCGCCAAGGGCCTGGTGACCTATAAACTGTCGCCGCCGAAATCCACCTAATTCAATTTAATACTTATACAATACGGTGCAATACGGTGACGTAATACTTATATCGACCGCCGCCGGGGTGGGAAACTATTCCGCCTCTTCCACCTCGATGGTGGATGTGCGGTAGAGCTGTTTGCCGCTGTCGTGGTCGATGCCCGAGAGGGTCACCTCGTAGCCCCATAGACAGCGGATATGTTTCAACACCTTGGCGCGGCTGTCCTCGGCCAGGCCGATGCCGTTGCGCACGCTGTGTTCCAGCATGAGCTGCCGGTCGCCGCGCAGATCCGCGTCGACAACCTGGATATCGGCATCCGTGTGGGCCGGATCGTAATTGTTGGCCAGGGCTTCGCGCACCTTGCGGTAACCGCGCTCGTCATGGATGGCGCCGACCGTATAATGGCTATCCTCGGCATTGTCGGTCAGATCGAACAGCTTCAACTTGCGGATCAGGTGCGGGCTGAGATATTGCCGGATGAAGCTTTCGTCCCGGTAATTGGCCCAGGCGTGGCGCAGGGCCCCGCGCCAATCCTCGTCGCCGGCCAGATCGGGAAACCATTCGCGGTCTTCATCCGTCGGCTCGGTGCAGATGCGGCGGATATCGCACATCATGGCGAAACCGATGGCATAGGGGTTCAGGCCGTTGAAGCGGGGATCGTCGAAATCGGGCTGGAACAGCACATTGGAATGGGAATGCAGGATTTCCAGCAAGGCCCCTTCGCTGATCTGGCCGCGGTCGTAGAGGGCATTGGTGATGTAGTGATGGGTGAAGGTGGCGCAGCCTTCATTCATGATCTTGGTCTGGCGCTGGGGATAAAAATACTGCGCCACGTTGCGCACGATGGCCAGGATTTCACGCTGCCAGCCTTCCAGAACGGGGCTGTTGTTTTCCAGGAAGAACAGCAAATTCTCTTCCGGCAGACGCAATTTCTTGCACCGCTCCCGCCGTTCCGTCTCGGCTTCGGTGGCGACCTCGGCATCTTTTTTTTCCGGCAAGGTGCGCCACAGGTCATTGAAGGTGCGTTCGCGGTATTCCTCGATCTTGCGCTTGCGGGTCTGGCGCTGTTCCGTGGTCAGTTCCGGGGCGCGGCGGTAACGGAAGACCCCTTGATCCATGATCGCATGGGCGGCATCAAGCACCTCTTCCACCGCCGCGAGCCCGTGCTTCTCCTCGGCGCCCGCGATGAACTTCTTGGCATATTGGAAATAGTCCAGCACGCCGTCGGCATCCGTCCATTGCCGGAACAGATAGTTGTTCTTGAAAAAATGATTATGGCCGAAGGCCGCATGCGCCATCACCAGGGCCTGCAAGGGCATGGTGTTGTCTTCAAGGTTATAGGAGATGCAGGGATTGGAATTGATGACGATCTCGTAGGCCAGGCCGCTATGGCCCTGGCGATAGGATTTCTCTTCCCGCGCGAAGTGCTTGCCGAAGGACCAATGGCGGTACATCAACGGCATGCCGAAGGAGGAATAGGCATCCAGCATCTGCTCGGTCGAGATAATCTCCACCTGGTTGGGATAAACGTCCAGGCCCAGATCATCCAACGCCACCCGTTCGATGGCGTCATAGGTTTTCGAGAGGATCTTGAAGCTCCAATCCGCGCCGTCGAACAACAACTCGGATTTGCCGCTATCGGAGTCCTTGCCGGCGTCCCTATCCACGGATTGAACCATATCAGGCCCCAACGTTTTGTGGCAGAAACAGCTCGCGGAACACGGGGTAAATATCGGCCGGCTTGGTCACCCGTTTCATGGCGAAATTTTTCCGCGCGGCGGCCACTTCGCGGTATGAGCGCCACAGGGCGGCGCCGGCCTCGGGGTTGCCGAACAATTCGAACTCCCGCTCATCGAGGATTTCCACATAGGCGTAATATTGGCAAACCGGAATGACCTCTTCCGCCAACAGCGAGGAGCAGGTCTGGCTGTCGCCAGAGAAATTCTCGCCATCCGAGGCCTGGGCGGCGTAGATATTCCAGGCGTCGGTGGGATAGCGGTCGTTCACCACTTCCATCATTTTGGTCAGGGCAGTGGAGACAACGGTGCCGCCGCTTTGCCGGCTATAGAAAAATGTCTCCTCATCAACCTCTTGCGCCTCGTGGGTATGGCGGATGAAGACCACGTCGATATGTTCATAACGCCGTTTCAGGAACAAGTGCAGCAGGACAAAAAAGCGCTTGGCCAGATCCTTCTCCCGTTCGCCCATGGAGCCCGAGACATCCATCAGGCAGAACATCACGGCCTTGGTGTTGGGTTTGGGCACCGGCTGGCGGTTGCGGTAGCGGACATCGACCGGGTCGATGTAGGCGACGATCTTTTGCCGCCGTTGCAACTCTTCCAGCTCTTCGTAAAGAGCTTCCAGGCGGCCGCGGTCTTCCTCCCGAGGCTCCCTTGATTTTTTCAGCGCGGTGATCTGGGCTTCCAGCGCGGCGACCGCTTTTTTGTCGGGCCGGTTGAGGGCGATGCGCCGGCCCAGGGAATTGCGCATGGTGCGCATGACGTCCAGATTTGACGGCGTGCCGTCGCGGGCGAAACCGGCGCGTTGGTAGGTCACCGTCGGGCTTTCCCGCAGATCGGTCTTGATCAGGTCGGGCAGTTCCAGGTCTTCAAAGAACAGTTCGAGAAATTCTTCCCGGCTCAGGGTAAAGCGGAACTCGTCCTCGCCCTCGCCGTCTTCCGCGCCGTCCTTGCCAGCCCCCTGGCCGCCCTTGGGCGGTTTCTTGACATGATCGCCGGTGACGAATTCCTTGTTGCCCGGCAGCACCCGGTCCCGGCGCCCCTCATTGGCGGCATGCCGCAAGCGCGGTTCCGAAATACCTTTCGTGGGGATGGAGAGATCTTCACCGCTGGCGGCATCGCCAAGTTTGCGGTCGCGAAGGGACTGGTCCAGGGCTTTCTTAATTTGGGCCCGGGCGCGGCGGATAAAGCGCTGGCGGTTGCCCACACTTCGATCGCCGGGGTTCTGCCGCCGATCGATAAAATGGTGCATGGCCATATTGATACTCCTACCCGGCCTTGTTCACCCGCATATACCATTCAACCAAACGGCGGACCTGGCGCTGGGTATAGCCCCGCTCCTCCAGACGCTCGACAAACTCGGAATGTTTGCGGTCGCTGTCGCTGTCTTTTTTCGAGCCAAAACTGATGACGGGCAGCAGATCCTCGACCTGTCCGAACATGCGTTTCTCGATCACGTCCCGCAGTTTTTCATAGGAGGTCCAGGACGGGTTCCGACCATCGTTATTGGCGCGATGGCGCAGGGCGAATTTCACCACCTCGTTGCGGAAGTCCTTTGAATTGGCGACGCCGGCCGGTTTTTCGATCTTGCCCAGTTCCGTCTCCAAAACTTCGCGGTCAAAAATCTGGCCGGTATCGGGATCCTTGAAATCCTGCTCCTCGATCCAGGCATCGGCATAGG
>JAYGEB010000089.1:0-13191 GCA_046582595.1 Alphaproteobacteria bacterium
AAAAATCAACGCCTTTGGCTTATAAAACGCACTATTGTTTTAATTTTGAAGCCAGAATTATGGCTATTCTTGGAGTACTTGATCGTTAGTTGCGTAAAACAATAACCGAACAGAGAAAGGTGCCGCATTCTTTACAGGGGCGGTATTGGGAACATGAAAAATAACGACCAATTGAAGCAGTTGGCCCAAACCAGCCAGATCAGCCGGCGTGAATTCATGTCCACGGTGACGGCCATGGGCGTCACGGTGGCCGCGGCCTCGACCATGTGGAGCGGTTCCGTACGGGCGGCCCCCAAGCGCGGCGGCAGGATGCGCCTGGGCAGCGCCCACGGCAACACCACGGATACCTTGGATCCGAGCACGTTCACTAACGGCGGGATCATCCAGCAGGGCTATGCCATGCGCAATCACCTCTCCGAGGTGGATAACGATGGCACCTTGGTGCCTGAATTGGCGGAAGGCTGGGAGGCCTCCGACGATGCCTCGGAATGGGTCTTCACCCTGCGCAAGGGCGTTGAATTCCACAACGGCAAGACCTTGGATGCCAACGACGTTATTTCCACGATGAATTATCACCGCGGCAAGGATTCCAAATCCGCCGCCAAGCCGTTGCTCAAACCGGTGACGGAGTTGAAGGCCGACGGCAAATATAAGGTCGTGTTCAAACTCTCCGGCGGCAGCGCGGATTTTCCCTATACGGTCAGTGACTATCATCTGGCGATCCTGCCGGCGGATGCCTCCGGCAAGATCGACTGGCGGTCCGGTATTGGTACCGGCGGCTACATCAAGCAGAAGTTCGAGCCGGGCGTGCGCAGCACATACAAGCGCAATCCAAACTACTTCAAGGCCGGACGCGCCCATTTTGACGAGATCGAATTTCTGACCATCACGGATGTGGTGGCGCGGACCAACGCCCTGACCACCGGCGAGATCGACGCCATGAGCCGTGTCGATCTGAAGACCGTGCATCTGCTGAAGCGGCGCAAAGGCGTCAAGGTCGAGGAGGTTACCGGCACCCTGCATTACACAATTCCCATGCATACGGACGTGGCGCCGTTCGACAACAACCATGTGCGCCTGGCCTTGAAATATGCCGTGGACCGCGAGGCTTTGTTGAAGACCATTCTGCGCGGCCACGGCGTGGTGGGCAACGATCATCCGATCTCCACCGCCAACCGCTACCACAACGGCGACCTGCCGCAACGGACCTACGATCTGGACAAGGCCAAGTTCCATTTGAAGAAATCGGGATTGGGGGCCATAACCGTGAACCTGTCCGCCGCCGACGCCGCTTTCGTCGGCGCCGTCGATGCCGCGGTGCTTTACAAGGAGCATGCGGCCAAGGCCGGCATCACCATCAACGTGGTGCGCGAGCCCTCCGACGGCTACTGGTCCAATGTCTGGCTGAAAAAGCCCTGGGCCATGGTTTATTGGGGCGGCCGGCCGACCGAGGATATGATGTTCTCGCAATCCTTGGCCACGGGCGCCGATTGGAACGAAAGCCATTTCTCCAACAAGCGCTTCATGGAACTGTTGATCAAGGCGCGGGCGGAGTTGGACGAGGACAAACGCCGGGTCATGTACTACGAAATGCAGAAAATCGTGAACCTGGTGGGCGGTACCGTCGTGCCGTTGTTCGCCAACTATGTCTTTGCCATGTCCGACAAGGTTCAGCATGACGCCAAGATGGCGGGCAATTGGGACATGGACGGCGACAAATCCCTGGAGCGCTGGTGGTTCGGTTAAGCCAGTCCGCCTAGGCAAGGTCGGGCATGTTGCAAATTTTGAAACTGGTGGCCCAGCGTCTGGCGCTGGGCCTCCTGACCCTGTTTATGATTTCACTGATCATATTTCTCTGCGTCGAAATGCTGCCCGGCAATTTTTCGGAAGCCATCCTGGGCCAGGCCGCGACGCCGGAGACCGTGGCCGCCTTCAACCGGGAACTTGGCCTCGACCTCCCCCCTCACGAACGCTACTTCACCTGGCTTTTAAATATGATGCAAGGGGATTTTGGCCATTCGCTGGCCAGCAAACGGGAACTTTCCGAACTGCTGGGCTACCGCCTGGAGAATACCTTGTTCCTGGCCTCGGTGGCGGCGGCCATCGCCATCCCGCTGGCCATCTGCCTCGGCGTGTTGGCCGCACTTTACCGCGACAGCTTTTACGACCGGGCTGTCAATGTGGTCACCTTGAGTTCTATTTCGTTTCCGGAATTCTTCGTCGCCTATATACTTATTCTGGTGCTGGCGCAAAAACTGGGCTGGTTCCCGGCGATCTCGAACATCAACGATGAATTGGGCTTTTGGGAAAAAATCTACCGCACCGCATTGCCGGCCTTTACCCTGACCTTGGTCTGCGTCGCCCATATGATGCGCATGACCCGGGCCGCGATCATCAACCTGCTGGCCAGTCCATATATTGAGATGGCCCGCCTGAAAGGCCTTCGGCCCGGCCGCATAATTCTCAAGCACGCCCTGCCCAATGCCCTGGCGCCGATCATCAACGTGGTGGTGCTGAACATGGCCTATCTGGTGGTGGGCGTGGTTCTGGTCGAGGTGGTGTTCGTCTATCCCGGCCTGGGCCAACTGTTCGTCGATTCCGTGCGTAGCCGGGATATTCCCGTGGTCCAGGCCTGCAGCCTGATATTCGCCACGACCTATGTGCTGTTGAATTTGCTGGCCGATGTGCTTTCGATCATGAGCAATCCCCGCCTGTTGCATCCGCGTTGAGGGTGGTGGGACCATGACCATGCCCCTCGCGGCATCCACTTTCGGCGGCAAGGCCTCGCACTGGGTCAGCCGCATCGCCATGGCGGCGGTACATTTTTTCATTCTGGTGTTATTCCTCCAGAATGTCGCGGCGGACACCTGGAGCGCCATCATCGGGCTGTTGTTCGCCCATCTCTATAGCGCCGTCGCCCTGATCTTATGGAACCGGATCGACCGCACGGCGGCCGGCGACACGGTGATCGTCTCCGTGACCCTGGAATTCGTTCTGGTCGCCGTGATCTTCTGGGACCGGGCCAGCGCCTGGCCCTGGTCGACGCTGTTTGGCCTTGCCTTGGTGCAGATCTGCGCCTTTGCCGCGGTGCGTTATTGGAAGGATCTGCGGCAGGCGCCGCGCAGCGCCTGGTTCGGTCTGACCGTGGTCTTGATTTACGTCATGGTGGCGGCCATGGCGCCGGTCATCGCGCCCTTTGGCGAGACCGAAATCGTCGGGTCGGAATACGACGCCTGGACCAACGAGCATCTGCTGGGGACCGACAATCTGGGCCGGGATATGTTCACCCGTCTGATCTATGGCGGGCGCAACACGGTCGGCGTGGCCTTTATCACCACCGTTTTGGCCTTCCTGATTGGCGGCCTTGGCGGTCTTTTAGCGGCCGCCATGGGGGGCTGGATGGATCAGGTCCTAAGCCGGCTGATGGAAGTTTTGATGGCCATCCCTTCGTTTATTTTTGCCCTGCTAATCCTGACCATTGTCGGCACTTCCGTGCCCTCGCTGATCATGGTCATCGCTGTACTGGATGCGACCCGGGTGTTTCGCCTGGCCCGCGCCGTGGCCATGAATGTGGTGGTGCTGGAGTTTGTCGAGGCGGCGAGCCTGCGGGGCGAGGGCCTGTGGTGGATCATACGAAGCGAGATCCTGCCCAATGTGCTGCCGCCCCTGGTGGCCGAATTCGGCCTGCGGTTCTGTTTCGTGTTCCTGTTCCTGAGCGGCCTGAGTTTTCTCGGCCTCGGCATTCAGCCGCCGACGGCGGATTGGGGCTCCATGGTGCGCGACAACGCGACTTTAATCACCTATGGCGACATCACGCCGTTGCTGCCCGCCGCCGCCATCGCCATTTTGACCATCGGTGTCAACTTCGTGGTCGATTGGTTCCTGCACAAAGCCTCCGGTTTAAAGGACTAAATCCCGTGAGCGATACCAAGCCCAAGGGCGAAGTTCTGGTCGAAATGCACGGCCTGCGCATCGAGGGGCGCAGCGATGACGTCTGGCATGAAATTGTCCATGGGGTCGATCTTATCCTGCACCGTGGCGAGGTGCTGGGTCTGATCGGCGAGTCCGGCGCCGGCAAGAGCACCATCGGTCTGGCGGCCATGGGTTTCGCCCGCGACGGCTGCCGCATCTCCGGCGGTTCGATCATGTTCGACGGCGTGGATCTGGCCAAGGCCTCCGAAGATACCCTGCGCCGGTTGCGCGGCTCCCGCATCGCCTATGTGGCGCAAAGCGCCGCCGCCGCCTTCAACCCGGCGCACAAGCTGATTGATCAATATTGCGAGGCCCCCGTTCAGCACGGCATCATGCCCCGCGCCCAAGCCGAGAGCGACGCCATCGACCTGTATGGACGCCTGAAATTGCCCGATCCGGAAAGCATCGGCTTCCGCTATCCGCATCAGGTTTCAGGCGGACAGTTGCAACGCGCCATGACCGCCATGGCCATGGCTTGCCGCCCCGATCTCATTGTTTTTGACGAACCGACCACGGCCCTGGACGTCACCACCCAGATCGAGGTGCTGTCCGCCATCCGCGATATCGTACGCCAATTCAACACCGCCGCGATCTACATCACCCACGACCTGGCCGTGGTCAGCCAGATGGCCGACCGGATCATGGTGCTGCGCCACGGCAACCTGGTGGAAGAGGGCGAGACCCGGGGCATGATCAAGGATCCGCAAAAAGATTACACCCGGGATCTGCTGGCGGTGCGGACCTTCCGCAAGGAACTGGCGGGCGAGCCCGACGCCGAGGTGCCGCTGTTGCGGGTCGATCATGTCTTCGCCGCCTATGGCAAGTCACCGGTGCTGTTCGATGTATCCATGGACATCCACCGCAAACGGACGGTGGCGGTGGTGGGGGAATCGGGCAGCGGCAAAAGCACCATGGCCCGGGTCATCACGGGCCTGCTGGTTCCCAGCCAGGGCCAAATCTATTACGACGGCCAGCCCTTGCCGTTGAATCATCGCAAACGCAACAAGGACGAGAAGCGGCGTTTGCAGATGATCTATCAAATGCCCGATACGGCGATCAATCCCCGGCAGCGGGTAAGTTCCATTATCGGCCGGCCGCTGGAATTTTACCTAGGCATGCGCGGCGAGGACCGCGATGCCCGGGTCCGTGAATTGCTGGAAATGATCGAACTGGATCCGGACGAATTCATCGACCGTTTTCCCGGCGAATTGTCTGGTGGACAGAAACAACGGGTCTGCATTGCCCGCGCCCTGGCGGCCGAGCCGGAACTGATCATCTGCGACGAAGTCACCTCGGCCCTGGACCAACTGGTGGCGGAAGAAATTCTGAAGTTGCTGCAGCGCCTGCAGGACGAATTGGGCCTAGCCTATATGTTCATCACCCATGACATTGCCACGGTGCGGGCCATCGCGGACGAAATCGTGGTCATGTTGCGGGGCGAGGTGGTGGAACAGGGACCGAAAGAACAGATTTTGACCCCGCCGCACCATGAATATACCGAACTGCTGTTATCCTCCGTCCCTGAAATGGACCCGGACTGGCTGGACAATTTGTTGGATCAACGAGGGTAGTGATTACGGGGCCTCGCAAAGCGTGGCTTTTACTCCGAGGTAATTCTCCCAGGCAAACCAATGCGCCACGCCGGCCTCAAGCCAATGCGGACCCTTGCGTCTGGGAGTGGATTTATTGGCAATGAACCACTGTCAGGATCATGTTGACGTTGGTGCCGTCGTCGGACAACGGCAAAAGCAAATGCTGCATGTGGAAAAAACGGTCGCCGCCCGCACGGAATTTTATACGGGCGTAATGCGGCCGCCCATCATCCACGGTCCGCCGATACAAAGTGGCAACCTCGTCCGCCTGGTCGCCATAGTCGATTTCAGACAAGCTGCAGCCGGTTAGTTCATAGCCAAAACGGCCCACGACCTCGGTCCCCACCAGACGAAACCGGATTGGTGGAAAATCCGTTCCGGCATCCACACGGCCCACGTCGGCCAGCATCAATTTTGGCAAAAGACGGGGAATATCCGCCGGATTGAGATCCTTGCGCGCGGGCATGCGGCGCGGGCCGCGCAGGCTTTGCCAGTATTCCAGCGTCTGCCGCAACGCAGCGTCGGCGTTAACGTCAAGTTCGATCGCCGTTCCCATTCAGCCCTCTGGACTATGAACCATCCGCGGCCATCGCGGCGGTTCCAAGGGTAGAAATATTATGGTTAATTTATGATCAACAATGTGACGGCAATCACAAATGCCATCGAACGGTCATTCATGGGTAAATTCGGGAGGAAGTTCAGAAAACTGAAATGATCATCGCGCGGCCCCGGCCCGATGCCCGGACCGCGCGAAGAAATTAAACAGGGATCAGCCGCCGTAAAAGACCTTGTCGCCCAAATCCTTCATTTCCAGGATCGCCTCGTCCGCCCGGCCTTCGGGTTGCTTGACCACATTGGCATCGACCACTTCGCCCACGAAGATGTGATGATCGCCCTGTTCGACGATTTCCACGATCTTGCATTCCACGGAGGCGATGGCGTTGTCGAGAATGGGCGCGCCGGTACTGCCCGCATGAAATGGCTCGCCACTGACGGTGTTGCCGTCGCGGGTGGCCGGCTTGAAGAAGCTGAAGGCCAGGCCCTGCTGCCCCTTGCCTAGCATGTTAAGTGCGAAGTGACCGGCTGCCTTGGAAATGCCGTGGGCGCCCGAATCCGTCTTCACGCCAACCACCACCAGGGGCGGGGAAAAGGCGGTCTGCGTCACCCAGTTCACCGTCGCGGCGGCGACCTCGCCGTCGTTTTCCGCCGTCATGACGTAAATGCCGTAAGGTATCATGCGTAAAGCGGTCTTTTTTGCGTCATCGTCCATTATAGTTTCCTTGAGTTTGGTTGGCGTTTGATCATGCCTCGGCGCTGGGCCGGGCTTTCATGCGGCCATGCCAAGCGTTGATGTTTTTCAATTCGGGGTCGAGAGGTTGATCGATGCCGGCGAAGAAATCCACGAAGCTGAACAAGTGAATGTCAGCCAAAGTGAAGCGATCTCCGGCGATGAAGGTCTTGCCGTCCATCAGACTGTCCAGCCATTGCAGATTGTCCTGGGCGATTTGTTTCAGTCCGTCGGCGGCTTCGGGCAGGCAGCGTATGCGGTCCTGGAACATTTTGATGCCGCTGGAAAAGCGGAAACCATTTGTCATGGGCTCGCAAATATTCAAATCGACCCGACGGGTCCACATGCGCGTTTCCGCCCGTTCTTCCGCCGACGTGCCAATCAGCGCGGGATTGGGCTGGCGCTCCTCCAGATATTCGCAGATCGCGGAAATTTCGCACAGAATTCCGCCGTCATCCAGTTCCAATGCCGGGCAGGTCCCCGATGGGTTGATCTTCACATAGTCCGTCTGGCGGTTGGTGCCGGCCATGATATCCACATCTTCCAGAGGCAGATCGATACCCTTTTCGGCCATGAATATGCGCACGACCCGTGGATTTGGGCCGATGGAATTAAATAGTTTCATGCTTGCGCCACCCTTCTGGAAGGTCATGTGACCGTGCCGCCAATAAAAGACCAGGCTGGCCTGAATGGCAAGCGCATCTATTCGCGGTGGCCGGGTTTATCCATGATCAGGCGGCCGCCTTTTCCAACAACATTTTCCAGCCGTTCCGAAATTCGTGCTAGGAACGGCGCCCATGTTATTTTCGCCAACCATATCGGCAAGGCCCGCCCCGGGCCATGGCTAGCCTGCTGACCGTCATTCTGGCGATCGCCATGGTGGCCGTTCTGGGCGTGCTGATCATGGGCATTTACGGCATGGGCCGGGGTGGGGCGTTCAACCGCAAATACGGCAATCTGCTGATGCGCTGGCGGATCGTGCTGCAGTTGGCGGCGGTGGGGCTGATGGTGCTGATTTTCTACGTCAATCAAGGATAAGATAGGGCTGGGCATGGTCAAGCTGACAAAAATTTACACCCGCGGCGGCGATGGCGGCCAAACCTCCCTCAGCGATGGCAGCCGGGTCGCCAAGGACGACTTGCGGGTCGCCGCCTATGGCGAGGTGGATGAATTGAACGCGGTGATCGGTCTGGCGCGCCAGCATGCGGCGGGCGCGGTGGAGGAGATGCTGGCCCGCATCCAACACGACCTGTTCGATCTCGGCGCCGATCTGTCCACGCCCATCGTCGATCAGCCGAAACATCCGCCCCTGCGCATCGTCGATGCCCAGGTGGACCGCCTGGAGCACGAGATCGACGAACTGGGCGCGGCTTTGTCCACCCTGCACTCCTTCGTCCTGCCCGGCGGCACCGCCCTGGCGGCGCACCTGCACCTGGCCCGCACCGTGGCCCGGCGCGCCGAACGCCAGGCCACCACCCTGGCCAGGGACGTGGCCCTCAACCAGGCCGCCCTGCGTTACATCAACCGTCTGTCCGACCTGCTTTTCCAACTGGCCCGCCACGCCAACGGCGACGGTGCCAAGGACGTCCTCTGGGTGCCCGGCGCCAATCGATAGGACAATCGACTTGCCTTTCCTGGCGCGCTGGATTATTTTCCAGCCATGAAATCGTTGCTCAACACGCAAAACCCGCGACGCCGCCGCACCTAACGGGCGGGCGGTCAACTATTTCTATTCTCTGAACAGCAAATTTTTTCCCCCGCCGCCAGGCATCGGCGGGGTGGATACTATTCATATGCTTGTCCCGCCGCCGGCGGTTTTTTCGCCCGCGAAAGGACAAGCATATGTACGCATCACTCATGGACATCACGGCCAGGCCTGAAATCGTCTTCGTCAGGGGCCAAGGCTCATGGCTGTATGACAGCCATGGCAAGGGCTATTTGGATTTCATCCAGGGCTGGGCGGTCAATTGCCTGGGCCATGCCCCCGCGCCCCTGGTCGCGGCGATTACGGAACAGGCCGGCAAACTGATCAATGCATCGCCCGCCTTCTACAATCAACCCATGCTCGATCTGGCGGCGGCGCTGACCGCCGCGGCAGGGCTGGAACGGATATTCTTCGCCAACAGCGGGGCGGAGGCCAACGAAGGCGCCATCAAACTGGCCCGGAAATGGGGCCAGCTACACCGTAACGGCGCCCATGAAATCATCACCATGGTGCATGGCTTCCATGGCCGCACCCTGGCCACCATGTCAGCCTCCGGCAAGGACGGCTGGGAGCGGCTGTTCGAACCCAAGGTAGCGGGTTTTCCGAAGGTTCCCTTCGCCGATCTGGCCGCCGTGGAGGCGGCGGTCAACGGCAACACGGCCGCGGTCATGGTGGAACCGGTACAGGGTGAAGCCGGCGTGATCGATGGCGGTGATGGCTATATGCTGGGCCTGCGCGCCCTGACCGAAAAACATGGCATTCTGCTGATCGCCGATGAAATCCAGACCGGCATGGGGCGGACGGGCAAAATGTTCGCCTGTGAACATACCGCCATCACGCCGGATATCATGACCCTGGGCAAGGGCATGGGCGGCGGCGTGCCCCTGGCCGCCTTGCTGGCGCGTGAGGACGTCTGCTGTTTCGAGCACGGCGACCAGGGCGGGACCTTCAATGGCAATCCTTTGATGACCGCCGCCGGCCTTGCCGTCTGGAACGAGTTGTCCCGGCCTGGATTTCTGCAAAACGTTGTCGAAGCAGGTGATTATCTAAGCCAAGGCTTGCGGGTTCTTGCCGCCAAACACGGCTTTGGCGGGGTGCGGGGCCGGGGTTTGTTGCGGGCCCTGGATCTCAAGGCCGACATCGCCGGCGCGGTGGTGGCGGCGGCCCTGGCGGCGGGGCTGTTGCTGAACGCCCCACGCCCCGACAGCCTGCGCTTCATGCCGGCCCTGAATGTCAGCCATGGGGAGATCGACCGGATGCTGGAAATTCTCGATTCCGTGCTGGGCCGAAAACAATGACGCCGGCCATGGCATGGCCCGCCGCTTCGGATATGATGGATATGATGAGCCGAACGGAGACGCTGGCAGCCGACTGTAATTCAGGAGAGTTGAAAATGAGCACAATGCCGAAGACCGAAAACCTGCTGCTGGAACAACAGAACGGCTGGCTGACCATTTGGTTCAACCGCCCCGACAACCGCAACGCCCTGTCACGGGAGTTGACCACCGAACTGAAAGCGGTCCTGCACGCGGTGCGCGATGACCGCTCGGTTAGGGGCATAACCCTGCGCGGCAAGGGCGGCGTGTTCTGCGCCGGGGGCGATCTAAAGGGCTTCAAATCCAATTATCAGGGCGGCGGCCAGACCGTCGATGACATCGCCGAATCTTCCCGCCAAGGCGGCCTGATGTTCGATCTGATCAATGAAATGCCGCAGTTCGTGCTGATCCTGGTGGAGGGCGCGGCCATGGCGGGAGGTCTGGGCATGGTTTGCTGCGCCGACGCGGTCGGCGTGACCAAGGATGCCAAATTCGCCATGACCGAAACGGCCATCGGCATACCGCCGGCCCAGATCGCGCCTTTCGTTGTTCAGCGTTTGGGTTTGCGCACGGCCCGGCGCCTCATGGTGACGGCACACCGCTTCGATGGCGCCGAAGCCGGCCGTCTGGGCCTGGCCGACTATGTGGTCGATGACGCCGCCGGCCTGGATCAAATCCAGGCGGATCTGCAAAAGCAGGTCATGCGCTGCGCGCCGGGCGCCAATGCCGTCACCAAGGCCATCGTCCTGGCCACCCGGCATCTGGACCGTGAAGGCCAACTGGACTTTGCCGCCAGGGGTTTCGCTGAATGTATGTTGAGCGATGAGGGCCGGGAGGGCGTGGCCTCGTTCATCGAAAAACGCAAACCCATCTGGGCCGAGCCATAAACCGATGCGGGTCGGGTTGCCGACGCGACGGAATCAAAATAAGGAGTGAAGACGATGGAGAGCCGGATTTGCGATATGTTGGGGATCGAGTTTCCCCTGGTTGCCTTCACCCATTGCCGCGATGTGGTGGTGGAAGTCAGCAAGGTGGGCGGCTTCGGCGTCTTGGGCGCGGCCGGCCTGTCGCCGGAGCAGTTGGAGATTGAACTGAGCTGGATCGATGGGCATATCGGCGGCATGCCCTATGGCCTCGACCTGATCGTGCCCAACAAGTTCATCGGCAAGGGTGAAACGCCCACCCCGGAAGAAATGCTGGCCATGCTGCCGGACGAGCACAAAAAATTCGCCAACGGGATCCTGGCCGCCAACGGCATCGACCCCGGCGAACCGGACCCGGAGTTTCTGGCCCAGCGTATCAAACGCTCCGCCAACCTGACCATCGAAGGGGCCATCGCCCATATGGATGTGGCCTTCGGCCATCCCATCAAGCTGATCGCCAATGCCCTGGGCGTGCCGCCCAAGGAGATGCTGGCGCGGGGACGTCGGAACGGCGTCGTCGTGGCCGCCCTGGTCGGCGCCAAATCCCATGCCATCAACCAGGTCCAGGCCGGCGTCGATATTCTGGTCGTGGCGGGTGGCGAGGCGGGCGGCCATTGCGGCGGCGTTTCCACCATGGTGCTGGTGCCGGAAATCCACGAGGCCATCCAGGCCGTGAGCGACATCCCCATCCTGGCGGCGGGCGGCATCGTCACCGGGCGGCAAATGGCGGCCTGCATGGCCATGGGCGCCTCGGGCGTGTGGACCGGCTCGGTCTGGCTGACCACGGCGGAGGCGGAGACGGCGCCGGTGGTAAAGGAAAAAATGCTGGCCGCATCCTCATCGGACACCGTCCGCTCGCGCAGCCGCACGGGCAAGCATTCCCGCCAGCTCCGCTCCCCCTGGACCGATGCCTGGGAACAGCCCGGCGCGCCCGAGCCCCTGGCCATGCCCCTGCAGGGCATGATCTCGGAACCGGCGCTGGACAAGATCCATAAGCTGTCCGAGGGCGGCCACAAGGGCGCCCAGGACCTGGCCACCTACTGGGTCGGCCAAGGCGTCGGCCTGATGAATGCCTCTCAATCCGTGCGCAATGTGGTCTATGATTTCAAACAGGATTTCATCGACGCCCATGAACGGCTGTCCAAGGCCGTCGGCGCGTAGGAAAAGCGGGAGAGTATCATGCTGCAACAAGCCATCGACCTGCAGACCGAAAGCGACGCGTTGTACGGACTGCTGAAACCGTTGAGCGATGGGGCTTTCGAGCGCCAGACCCTGTTCAACGGCTGGAGCATCAACACGGTCCTGCAACATCTGCATTATTTCAATTATGCCGCCGATCTGTCCCTCGGCGATGAAGACGGCATTCTGGCCTTGCTGGGAGATCTGCGCGCGGCGGCCGAGAACGGCATCGACATGGTGGCCCATACGGATGCCCGGCTGGACGGCGTCAAGGGCCAGGCCTTGCTGAAACTATGGCGTGACTACTACACCGCCATGCTGGACAATTTCCACAATGTGGACCCGAAGATGCGCGTGAAATGGGCCGGACCGGACATGAGCGTGCTGTCCTCCATCACCGCGCGGCTGATGGAAACCTGGTCCCACGCCCAGGCCGTCTATGACCTGTTGGGCGTGGTGCGCCAGGACGGCGATCATATCAAGAACGTGGTGGTGATCGGCAACAACACCTTCGGCTGGACCTTCGTCAACCGGGGCGAAGAGGTGCCCGAAGACAAGCCGTTCCTGAAATTAACCGCGCCGTCGGGCGAGCTCTGGGAGTTCAACGAACCCTCGGACGGCAACTATATCGAGGGCGCGGCGACGGAGTTCTGCCAAGTGGTGACCCAGTGCCGAAACATTGGGGATACGAAATTGAACGTCGTTGGCGAAACCGCCACGAAATGGATGGCCGTGGCCCAATGCTTTGCCGGCCCGCCGCGCACGCCGCCCGCCGCCGGCGTGCGGCATATAGGCGGCTAGGCGGGAGAAATATTCATGGTCACCAAGAAAATCAGCCATTTCGGCGCGCCCGTGCATGATGCGGATGCGGCGCATTAACATTGCCCCTGGGCCCTGTCCATCGTGGCACGGGCTGCTATAAGATCGGCACGGGATCGACAATCGGGAAGTTGCCAAAACGTGTCCAAACCAACCATCATCTATGTCGGCGCGTCCGAGGGCTTCGAGGCCCTGGCCGAAACGGCGCTGGGCGCTGAATGCCGTCATGTGGAAGCCGAACCAGGCGCCTTGGCGGAAGCGCTGGCGGGCGCGCATGGCCTGCTGGATGCCTCCATGAAAGTTCCCATAGATGACGCCATGATCGCGGCCGCGCCAAATCTGGCGGTGATATCCTGCGCCACCACCGGCTCGGACCATATCGCCAGGGCGGAAGCGG
>JAYGEB010000114.1:0-18545 GCA_046582595.1 Alphaproteobacteria bacterium
GGATCATGGCGCGCCGCTTCCGGGTCGGAGGCCACCGCCGCATGGGCCCATGCCGACATCTGTTCCGGCTCCGCGATGCGGGCAATCTGATCATCGTCCAGTTCCCGGCGCCAGCGGTTGATGACCGCCTCGGCATCCACCATGCGATAGGCCCCCGGCGGCGTGCCGGTGGAAATGGAGCTGCCCGAACCCATCCAGGCCGCGCCATAAAGCACCAGGCGCTCCAATTTGTCCGGCTGTTGGCCGGCGTACGAGCCGCCGATCATGGTGCCCCAGGAATAGCCAATGTAGCAAAGGCGCGGCAAATCCCGCTCCGTAAGAATATGATCGACGACCCTGGTCACGTCGGCGACGGCATGTTCGGTGTCAACGACGGCAGGGTTTTCCGCCGCCGGGACAGACAGTTCCGGCGGCCGGTCCGAGGCCCCATAGCCCAACAGATCGACGCACCAGGCATCGAAGCCGGCGCGGGCTAGGATATCCAGCCAGGAACCGCCCGGCAGATCGTAGTCAAACGTCACGGTGGAGGGATAGGTGGCGCCGTGCACGCACAACACCGTCTGGGCCGGCGAAAAACTGTCCCGGTTCGCCAGACGCTTATTGCGGACGAAGACGGACAGTCCCGCCCGGCTGCTTTCGATTTTATGGTCGGTGACCATCAATTCAGACATCAAGGACACTCCTTCAACGGGTCTCTGGGATGGCACGGAAACGCTCGCGTATTCTGACGGCCAGGGCCATCAGACTGGCTCCACCGCCGTGTAGGGCGGCACGTTGCGCCCGCCATAACGGCGCACCCGGACGTTGGCCTGTTCGGCATGGCCGGCGAAACCCTCCAGCATGCACAGCCGCGAACAATATTCTCCGATCAGGACCGAGGCTGCATCGCTCAGCACCCGTTGATAGGTGTGGGTCTTGATGAATTTGCCGACCCATAGGCCGCCCGTGTAGCGGCCGGCCCGCTTGGTGGGCAGGGTATGGTTGGTGCCGATGACCTTGTCGCCATAGGAAACGTTGGTTCGGGGGCCAAGGAACATGGCGCCATAGTTGGTCATGTTATCGAGGAAGTATTCCGGATCGCGGGTCATCACCTGAACATGTTCAAAGGCCAGACGGTCGGCCTCCGCCACCATCTCCTCCTCGTCATCGCACAGGATCACGGCGCCATGATTAGCCCAGGACTCCGCCGCGATCTCCGCCGTCGGCAGCACTTTCAACTGGCGTTCGACCTGGGCAATGGTGTCCTTGGCCAGGGCTTCCGACGTGGTCAACAGCACCGCCGGCGAGGTGGGCCCGTGTTCCGCCTGACCCAGCAGATCGATGGCGCACAATTCGCCATCGACCGTGTCATCGGCAATGATCAAGGTTTCCGTGGGGCCCGCAAACAGATCGATACCGACCCGGCCGAACAACTGCCGCTTGGCCTCGGCCACGAACATATTGCCAGGGCCCACCAGCATATCGACGGCGGGGATACTCTCGGTGCCCAGCGCCATGGTGGCGACGGCCTGGATACCGCCCAGCACCAGGATCTCGTCCGCCCCACCCATATGCATGGCGGCGACGATCGCGGGATGCGGCGCCCCGCCCTGGGGCGGCGCGGAGGCGACGATGCGCGGCACGCCGGCCACCTTGGCGGTCACCACGCTCATATGCGCCGAGGCGACCATGGGGTATTTGCCGCCCGGCACGTAACAGCCCACCGAATTTACCGGGATGTTTTTATGCCCCAGCACCACGCCCGGCATGGTTTCCACTTCCACATCCCGCAGGGCCGCTCGTTGGTGTTGGGCGAAATTGCGCACCTGTTCCTGGGCGAAGCGGATATCGTCCAAGTCGCGCTTGGCCACCTTCGCCATGGCGGCCTCGATCTCGGCTTCGGACAGGCGGAAATTTTCCGGGCTCCAGCCATCGAACTTTTCCGACAATTCGCGGACGGCGTCATCGCCGCGGGCCTGGATGTCGGCCAGAATTGTTTCCACCTGGGCCCGCACCTTGGCGTCGGCCTCCTCGACTTCTGCTTGCCCCAGACCCTGTTTTAGATATTTCGCCATCACCACCACCCCGAATGCCGTTGCCGCAACCTAACCTATTAGTGCGCCTTGGTATAAGTGCTATGAAAGGGGATGTAAGCCCGGCCGGGTGTTTTCCGTTAGGTGAATGATGAACGCGCAAACCGAACCAGACGCCGCGAACAAAGCGAAACGCAACCCCCGTGTCGCCGTTATCGGGGCCGGCATGTCGGGCATACTGACCGCGATCAAATTACGGGAAGCCGGCATTACGGATTTCACCGTCTATGAAAAAGCCGGCGCCCTGGGCGGCACCTGGCGCGACAATACCTATCCGGGCCTGTGCTGCGATGTACCTTCGCATATGTACCGCTATTCATTCGAGCCGAATGCGGAATGGAGCCATCGCTTCTCCCCCGGCGCGGAAATCAGGACCTATTTCGAAGGTGTCGCCAAGAAATACGGCGTGGAAAGCCAGATCACGTTCAACACGGAGATTACCCGCGCCCGGCGCCGGGAGGGAAAATGGCATTTGCAATGTGGCGACGAGACCTTGGACGTGGTCGATATCATTATTTCGGCCGCCGGGGTCCTGCACCATCCGGTTTATCCCGGCATTGAGGGGTTGGATGATTTTGGCGGCGATGTTTTTCATTCCGCCCGCTGGGAGCACGATGTCGCCCTTGAAAACCGGCGCATCGGCATCATCGGCACCGGTTCCACCGCCGTGCAGATCACCACCGAACTGGTTGACAAGGTGGCGCATCTGTTTCTGTTCCAGCGCACGGCGCAATGGATTTTTCCGCAAGCCAATCCGGCCTTCTCCGAACAGGAAAAGGCTGTCTTCCGCAATATTTCCGGCGCCATGGATGATTTGCATGCCTCGCTGACCCGGCTGTTCGCCGATACCTTTGGCGAAGCGGTGATCGGCGACGAGGAGCAGATGCAAAATATCGAGGAGGCCTGCCGGACCAACCTGGAGGACAATGTCCACGACCCGGCGCTCAAGGCGAAACTGACGCCCGACTATCAGGCCGCCTGCAAACGCCTGATCGTGTCCGACAATTTCTATCACGCGATCCAGCAGCCCAACGCCGAACTGATCACCGCGCCGATCGAGCGCGTGGAGCCAGGCGGCGTGCGCACCAAGGACGGCCGATTGCACGAAATGGAGGTTCTGGTCCTGGCCACGGGCTTTGATGGCCATAGTTTCATGCGTCCCATGGAGTTGGTGGGCAATGACGGGCTTGAACTGAAAGACCTCTGGGCGGAAGCGGCATCCGCCCACCGCTCCATTTCCCTGCCCGGTTTTCCCAACTTCTTCATGCTGGTGGGCCCCAACAGTCCGATCGGCAATTTTTCCCTGATCGATATTTCGGAAAAGCAGTTGGCCTACGTCATGCAGTTGATCGATCTGTGGCGCGGCGGCGAGGTCAATGAGATTTCGGCCAAAAAGGACGCAACGGAGGCCTTCAATGGGACCTTGAAAGAAGCCATGAAAGGCACGGTCTGGGTAACGGGATGTCAAAGCTGGTATCTGGACAAGAACGGCAATCCCGCCATGTGGCCGTTTTCCTATGACAAATTCCGCGCCGATATGGCGAAGCCCGATCTGGACGAATTCGATCTGGTCTCCTAAATAGGGCGTCAAGAGCATTTTCAATGCAGTCTGAACCACCCGCTCCCTCTGCCCGTCCACCCACAGGGTACCATTAATGGGTGGACGGGCAGGGGGAGCGGGTGGCCCGGCGATTCAACGTTGGTTGAAAATGCTCGAACCTGTTTTGGGAGACGGCCATGTATCTGCCCGGCGATTTCCGTGAAGACCGCACGGAGGTTCTGCACCAAACCATGCGCCAGATCGGCGCCGCGATCGTCGTCGGCCAGGGGCCGGACGGCATGATCGCCTCGCATGTGCCGATCGAGCTGGATAGCGCGCCGGAACCCCACGGCACCTTGCGCTGCCATTTCGCCAGGGCCAATCCCCAGGCCGCCATAACGGACGGTCAGGAACTGCTGGTGATATTCCAGGGGCCCCAAGGCTATGTCTCGCCGAACTGGTATCCTTCCAAACACCTGACCGGCAAGGCGGTGCCGACCTGGAACTATGTGGCGATCCACGCATATGGCACGGCGGTGACCTTCGATGAGCCGGCGAAATTGCAGGCCCATCTGGCGGCCATGACCGATCATTTTGAAAGCCCCAATGAGTTGCCTTGGAAAATGGCGGATGCGCCGGCGGACTATATCGCGGCCATGTGCCGGGGCATCATCGGCATCGAGATCCGGATCACCCGCCTGGAAGGCAAGTTCAAGCTGAGCCAGAATAGGTCCGAGCACGATGCCAAGGGTGTCGTCAACGGCTTGCGCGCCCAGGGCGATGGGGTTATGGCGGACTTGGTGGCGCGGGCCAACGAACAGAGCTAACAACAGGAGAGATTAAACACCATGCCTTCATTCGATGTGGTCTCCCGCACGGAACTGCCGGAGGTGGATAACGCCCTGCAAGGCGCCATGCGGGAAATCGGCACCCGCTTTGACTTCAAGGGCAGCCAATGCTCCATCGAGCGCACGGACGACATCCTGACCATCCGCGCCGATGACGTCCTGAAATTGAAGCAGGTGCAGGAGTTGCTGCGCGGCTATCTGGCCAGGCGCAAGGTCGACCACAAGGCCCTGGATTATGGCGACCCCGAGAAAGCCGCCGGCAACACCATTCGCCAGACCATCGTCATCAAACAGGGCATCGCCCGTGACCTGGCGCAAAAAGTCGTCAAGGAGATCAAGGGCGCGAAGCTGAAGAAGGTCCAGGTGGCGATCCAGGGCGACGAACTGCGCGTCACCGGTAAAAAGCGCGACGATCTGCAGGCCGCCATCGCCCTGATCAAGGAGATGAAGCTGGACCAGCCGCTGCAATACGTGAATTTCCGGGACTAGCCGGATCGTGACGTAGGATTAAATACGGTGACGCAATAGGCGCTCAGGTTCGATGAAGTCTCCAGGTTTTCCTTGCCCTCGGGGAAATTGCGGACCGATGCCAGGATCGGCAGCAAAAAACAATCGGCCATGGTGAAGCTGTCGCCGCCCAGATAGCCGGCGGCGACGGCCGCATCCAACATGGCGAACATCTTCGGCAGGCGCTTGACGGTCTGGTCGATCACATCGCGCACCACGTTGCCGTCCTCATCCTTGTGGAAGGCGTATTCCACCACGTACTTGCGCATCAGCATTTGATCCACGCCGGTGTTCACGGCGGCAACCCAGCGGTTGACCGCCGCCGCCGCCTTCGGCTCCGCGGGCACCAGGGCCGGGCCGTCGAAGGCGGTATCGATGTAGATAGCGATGGCATGGGATTCGGGTAATTCCAGGCCGTCATGGCGCATCACCGGGATCTGGCCGAAGGGGTTGATCGCCTTGACTTCATCGGAATGGGGCGCGGCGGCGATATGCTCGTAAGGAACGCCTTTCTCCTCGGCCACCATGCGCACCGCGCGCACGAAGTTAGAGCCGGCGCCGCCAATAATTTCCAAAGCCATGGGTTATCTCCATTTCCTAAAATTCGCTGTGATGGCTCTAATTCTTCGCGCCATCCATCAGAATAGCCTTGACCGCCTTGTTGGCCTTGGCCCGGAAGGCGACCGCGTCCGCGTGCATATCGGCCAGGGGCCGGGGCACCGGGTCGAAATGATTATGATGGTCTTCGCCGCGCACCAGCAGGGCCGTGGTGCGGCCGCCGATCTGCCGGCAATAGGTGGGGATATAGCGGATGGCGAAGCCATGGCGGGGCTGTTCGGACCGGTTCGGCTCGGAGCCATGCACCACCAGCACATGGTGCAGGGACATCTCGCCCGGCCGCAGCAGCAAATCAACCGCCTCCGTCTCGTCCACCTCGACAGCCAATACCTGGCCGCGGCTGAGCAGATTATTGGCGGCGAAGGTATCGCCGTGGCCCAATTGTCCGGGGCGATGGCTGCCCGGCAAGACCCGCATGCAGCCGTTGGTCTTGGTGCTGGGGGTAATGGCCACCCAGGCGGTCACGATATCGGCCGGCTCCAGGCCCCAGTAGGTCAGGTCTTGATGCCAGGAAACAAAACTGGGGTCTTGGGGCGGTTTGGAAAAGAATGATGCCGACCAGCACAGAATGTCCGGGCCCAAGATCTTTTCCACGTGATCGAGGATGGCGGCGGAGCAAACCAGATCGAAAAGTTCCGGGAACAGAAAATGGGTGTTGGAGCGCAGCATGTCGCCACCCTCGGCCCCATACCGCGTCTCGATCCCGGCGACCATGTCGGCAATCCGCGCCGCGGCATCGGGTGAGATGACCCGGATGGGGCTGAGAAAGCCCTGGACGCGATACCTTTTATGCGCCTCATGCGCCGGCGGACGGCTGGCGGCAAATTCCGGCATAAACTCACTCCCGCGAATATTTCATAATTGGCTACATGATAGGGCGTCATGGTCAAGCGCGCAATTTGCCCCCATCCGCCAACTTCCATCGTAAGATGGAACGGAACGAGAGAGCAAAAGGCGCCACGACCATGAAATTCGGCTATTTTACCCTGTCCGACAACGCCTATCCGGACAACCCCCGCGGCGCCAACCAATTCGTCGGCGAGATCAGGGGACAGGCCATTCTGGCCGACCAATTAGGCTATCACTCCGCCTGGATTGGCGAGCATCACTTTGATTCCCTTGGCGTGAATTCGCGGCCCGGCACCCTTTTGGCCAGCATTATTCCGGAAACCAAGCATATCCGCCTGGCTCCGGCGGTCAGTGTCCTGCCCCTGCACCATCCCCTGCATGTGGCCGAGGAATGGGCGACGATCGATCTGATTTCCGGCGGTCGGGTCGATTTCGCCGCCGGGCGCGGTTATGACCGGCGGGAATTCGCGCCCTTTGGCGCGCCGTTCATGGACTCGGCGGAAATATTCGAGGAAGGCATCGAGGTGGTGCTGAAGGCCTGGAATTCGCCGGGGCCCTGGGCCCACAAGGGCCGCTTTTACGATATTCCGGAAATGGAGATAACACCCAAGCCGATACAGAACCCGGTGCCGTTCTATGTCGCCTCGTTTTCCGAAACCTCCGTCGACATGGCGGCCAGGCACGGGCTGAACATCATTTACGCGCCCTTCGCCGCCGGCATGGTCTATGGCGGCCTGGAGCGGGCGGTGGAGAGCTACCGTGAGAAATGCCGCGCCCTGGGCAACGAGCCGGGCCGCGCCATGTGCAGTTATTTCATCCATATCGCCGATGACGCGGAAGCGGAAGATTATGGCCGGGAACGCCAGATGGCCTATTTCCAGCACTGCGTTCTGCCCGCCTTTCCCGACGATCCGGCCAAGGCGCCGCCCACCATGCATTACTTCATGGATATCGTGAATATCCTGCGGAACATGAAAAAGCAGGACCTGGGCGAACGCTCCATCCTGATCGGGTCGCCGGGCAAGATCATCGAAACCCTGAAGTCCGTCGAGGCGGCCGGGATCGTGGAAGTCATCCTTTACTTCAATGTGGGCAACAAACCCGACACCATGGTGCGCGAACAAATGCACCGATTTCAGGAAGAGATCGCGCCCGCCTTCAGGTAGACTAAGTCCGTAAATCAGGAGCACCATCATGAACGTCATGCCCAACTCCGCCGCCGCGCGGGACATCGCCTACTATATTCACCCCCAAACCAACCTGCGCCGCCACGCCGAGATCGGCCCGGTGGTGGTCAACAAGGGCGACGGCGTCTATGTGGAGGATGAAAATGGCCACCGTTACATGGAAACGGTGGCCGGCCTGTGGTGCGCGGCGCTGGGTTTTTCCGCCAACGAGCGCATCGCAAGGGTCGCCTACGAGCAGATGCGCAAGCTGGGTTATTATCACACCTACCGGCACGCCGCGAGCGAGAGCAGCATCGACCTGGCCGAGAAACTGATACAATTGGCGCCGGTGCCCATGTCCAAGGTGCTGTTCCAATGCTCGGGCTCGGAAGCCAACGACACGGCGGTCAAGCTGGCCTGGTACTATCACGCCGCCATGGGTCAACCGGAAAAGATCAAGATCATCGGGCGGGATCGCGGCTATCACGGCAGCACCATCGCCGCCGTCTCGGTCTCGGGCAAGCCGGACATGCATGCCGATTTTCCCCTGCCCCTGCCCATGATGCGGCATACGGAATTTCCCCACTATTACCGGGGCCACGAGGATGGCGAAAGCGAGGAAGATTACGCCACCCGCATGGCGGACGCCCTGGAAGCGCTGATCCTGGAAGAAGGCCCCGACACCGTGGCCGCCTTTTTCGCCGAGCCGGTGATGGCGGCGGGCGGGGCGATTATACCGCCGAAGACCTATTTCGCGAAGATGCAGGCGGTGTTGCGGAAGTACGATGTCCTGTTCGTGGCGGATGAAGTGGTCTGCGGCTTTGGCCGCACGGGCAATTGGTGGGGCAGCCAGACCTTTGATCTGCAACCCGACATGATCAGTTGCGCCAAGGCCCTGTCGGCGGCCTATCAGCCAATCTCGGCCCTCATGATAAATGAAAAAATCCACCAGGCCATGCTGGTGCAAAGCGACAAGCTGGGCGCCTTCGCGCACGGCTATACCCACGCCGGCCATCCCGTGACCACGGCGGTGGCCCTGGAAGTCATCAAGATCTACGAGGAAATGGATATTGCCGCCCGCGCGCGCGAGGTTGGCGGCCATATGATCGAGGGCCTGAAAAGCCTGTCCGATCATCCCCTGGTCGGCGATGTGCGCGGCGTCGGTATTTTGGCCGGCATGGAGTTGATGCGGGACAAGGCGGCCCGGACGCCGTTCGAGCCGGGCCTGGCCGGGCCCACGGTCGACCGCATCGGCCGGGAAAATGGCCTGATCCTGCGGGTCATCGGCGACCGCCTGGCCTTCGCGCCGCCGTTGATCATTACGGTTGACGAGGTCGACCACATGGTCGAGATGCTGGGCCGGACCCTCGACCAGGCCCATGCGGAACTGTCCCAACCTTGATCCCGGCGCGGCAATGATCCGGCTGGCATTCGACATTGGCGGCACCTTCACTGATTTCGTGCTGCACGATGACGGCAATGGCCAAACCCATGTTCTGAAAATCCCCTCCACGCCCCATGATCCCGGCGTGGCGGTTATCTCGGGTCTGAAACGGCTGCTTGAACAGGCGGGCGTCCAGGGCGGCGCCATCGATAGCGTGTTGCACGCCACCACGGTGGCCACCAATGCGGTGCTGGAACGCAAGGGGGCGGCAACCGGCCTGATCACCACGAAAGGCTTTCGCGATGTCCTGATCATCGGCCGCCAGAAACGCTACGAAACCTATGATCTGTATATCGACAAGCCCGAACCCCTGGTGCCCCGCCGGCATATCGCCGAGGTGGTGGAGCGCATGGACCATGAGGGCGGGGTGGTGACGCCGTTGGACATGGCATCGGTCGATGCGGCGATCGATGCCCTGCGCGCGGCGGGGACCGAAACCATCGCCGTGTCGCTGTTGCATGCCTATGCCAACCCGGCCCATGAACAGGCCATTCAGGTGCGCCTGAATGAGCGGGCGCCCGAACTGCCGGTGTCGCTATCATCGGACGTTTCGCCCAAGTTTCGTGAATATGAGCGCACCAACACCGCCGTCGCCAACGCCTATGTAAAACCAATCGTCGAACGTTATATGGTGCAACTGGAAGCCGCCCCGAAGACGCTCGGCTACCGGCACGAGCTGTTCGTGATGCAATCCAGCGGCGGACTGGTGACGCCCGCCATCGCCAAGGCCTATCCGATCCGCATTATCGAATCCGGTCCCGCCGCCGGTGTCCTGATGGGTGGCATCGTCGGCACGGCGATGGGCCACGAACATGTCATCACCTTCGATATGGGGGCACGACCGCCAAGCTGGGCGCCGTTGACGGCGGCAGCCCCGCCATCATGCCGACGTTTGAGATCGGCCATGTGCGTTACAAAAAAGGCAGCGGCCTGCCAGTCAATGTGCCGGCGGTGGAGTTGCTGGAGATCGGCGCCGGCGGCGGCAGCATCGCGCGGGCCGACATGGGCATGATCGCCGTCGGCCCGGAAAGCGCGGGCGCCGACCCCGGTCCCGTCTGCTATGGCCAGGGCGGGAGCCTGCCAACCATTACGGATGCCAATTTGGTTTTGGGCTACATCAATCCCGACGCCTTCAACGGCGGCGCCATGACCTTGGACCGGGAGGCCGCCGCCGAGGCCATCAAGAAACATATCGGCGATCCGCTGGACCTGCGCCTGGGCGATGCCGCCTGGGGCATTCATCTGGTCGCCATCATGAATATGGAGAACGCCTTGCGGGTGGTGTCCGTCGAACGGGGCCGCGATCCCCGGCGCTATGCCATGATCGCCTTTGGCGGCGCCGGGCCGTTGCATGCCGCCCGCCTGGCCCGCGCCGTCGGAATTCCAACCGTGATCGTGCCCATGGGCGCCGGCGTCGGCTCCGCCGTGGGGCTGCTACGGGCCGCGCCCCGGATCGACGTTTCCATCACCAGGGTCATGCTGCTGGATGATGATGGGGGCGCCGCAATCGCCGCTATCTACGCTGAATTGGAGGCGCGGGCGCGCTTGGAACTGGATCAGCTCGGCGGCGCGGAAGCACCCGTGTGGACGCGGCAAGGCTACATGCGCTATGCCGGCCAGGGTTTCGAGGTGCCGGTGGATCTGCCGGACGGACCAATCGGTGCCGATTTCGGCGCCCGTGCCATCACCGCCTTCAATGAAGCCTATTTGCAAAAACACAAGTTTCTCGACCCGGAAGCCAGGATCGAGGCGGTGGACTGGTCCCTTGCCGCGACATTGTCTGGCGGCCACGCCGCCACCGATCTGACGTTTACACAGACAGCTTCAAGCACTGCGGGCGAACCATCCCCCAACCGGGAAGCCTGGTTTCCCGAAGCGGGCGGCTATGTCCCAACCCGCGTCATGGAACGGCGGGCGCTGACCCAAGACATGACAATTTCCGGCCCGGCCATCGTGGAAGATCCCGACAGCACCATCGTCATTCTGCCGGGCGATGAAGCCCGCATCGGCGAGGCCGGTCACCTGATCATTGAAATCTCACCGGAGGCGGCCGCATGACGACCAGGTCCATCGACCCCATCACCCTGACGGTGATTTGGAATACCCTGATGTCCATCGCCGAGGAACTGGGCACGACCCTGCGCAACACGGCCTTTTCCGAGGGCGTGCGGGAGGGCGATGATTTCGCCACCGCCATTTTCGACCGCACCGGCCGGCTGATCGCGCAGGGCAATTTCAGCCCCGGCCATCTGGGCTCCATGCCCGCCTGCGCCCGCCATGTCATCGACTATTTTCCGGTTGAAAGCTTGCGGCCGGGCGATTCCATTTTATTGAACGACAGCTTCATGTGCTCGGGCCATTTCCCGGATACTTTTCAGGTCATGCCCATATTCGAGAACGATGCCCTGGTCGGTTTCGTGGCCTGTTCGGCCCATCAGGTGGATATGGGCAGCGCCGCGCCGGGCTCGCAAAAAGTCCATGGGGTGACGGAGGCCTATCAGGAGGGGTTGCGGATCTTGCCCGTGCGGTTCGTGCGGGAGGGCGATATCGACGAGGATATTCTGCGCCTGGTGCTGGGCAAGGTGCGCGGCGATCTGTTGGCCCAGCACACGGCGAATTTGAGTGCCGCCAGCCGCCTGCGGCAGCTTTTTCGCGAGCACGGCGTCGATTTACTGGAGCGTGCCTACGACATCATTCTTGACCGCTCCGAGCAGGCCATGCGTACCGCCCTGGCCGCCGTCCCGGCCGGCACCTACAGTTTCGAGGATTATCTGGACGATTACGGCCCGGACACGGAGCCGATCAAAATGGCCGTCGATATCACCTTTGATGGCGCCGGCGCGGTGGAACTTGATTTTTCCCGCTCCTCCGATGTGGTGCCCGCCGCCATCAATTCATATATCAACTACACCCGCGCCTATGCGGTGTTCGCCATCAAGGTATTTTGCGACGCCCGCCAGCCGCAAACCGAAGGTTCCATACGGCCCATCACGGTGACGGCGCGGGAAGGCTCGTTTTTCAATCCCGCCTTCCCGGCGCCGTCGGGCGGCCGGGCCGTGTTGCAGGTTCGCATCTTCGACGCCATCAACGGCGCCATGGCGAAGGCCCTGCCGCACCGGGCCATGGGCGCCTTTTCGCACTGGTCGAACCCAAATTTTGGCGGCACGGACGACCGCACGGGACAGCCCTTCGTGATGTATGACCTCTCCTTCGCCGGTTATGGCGGCCGCGACGGCAAGGACGGCGTGGAAGCCTTGAGCCCGGTGATGAACTGTACCAACATACCCGTGGAGGTTCACGAAACCCATAATCCCATTCGTGTGAGATGCCTGGAATTCATTCCCGATACGGGTGGGCCCGGTCAATGGCGCGGCGGTTGCGGTCTGCGCAAGGATATCGAATTGCTCAATTCCACCGCCGTGCTGTCCCACCTGGGCGACCGTCATGTCTTCCAGCCCTATGGCCTGTTCGGCGGCCAACCGGGCGCCTTGGGCGAAACCCTGTTGAAGCCCGACGGCAATGCCGAACCTTTGCATTCCAAGGGCATGTATGAGTTGAAGCGGGGCGATGTGGTCAGTTTTCGCCTCTCCGGCGCGGGCGGTTATGGTCCGGTGGCCGAGCGGGACCCGGCGGCGGTCGCGGCGGACCTGGCGGACGGCTATGTCACGGAGGAAGGCGCGCGCGATGACTACGGTTGGCGGCATAGTCCCGGATAAGGCGCGTTGGCGGGCCCTCGTCGCCCGCTCGAATGGGCCGGCCGCCCTGCGCCTGGCGGTTCATGGCGGGCTGATCGCGGCTCTCGGGGGATTGATCGGGGCCAGAATTCCGCTATGGCCCCTGCTGTTGCTACCCCAAGGGCTGTTGCTGATTTTTCTGTTCGCGCCGTTGCACGAGGCCGTCCACCGCACGGCCTTTCGCACAAGATGGTGCAATGATCTGCTGGCGCTCGTTTGCGGCTGGCTGCTGGTCTTGCCGCCGACATGGTTCCGCCATTTTCACCTCAGCCATCACCGCTTTACCAACGACCCCGCCCGCGACCCCGAACTAGCCGCGCCCAAGCCCGAATGCCGGAGGGATTATATCATTCATATGAGCGGCCTGCCGACGTGGTGGGCGCAGATGCGGGGTTTACTGGCCAATGCCCTGGGCCGGAACCGCGACCGCTTCATCCCGCGCAAGGCGCATCGCCGGGTGACGGTGGAGGCGGCGTGGTTTCTGGCCGGCTACGCCATCGCCTACCAAACCGCCGGGGAACAATTGCTGTGGCTCTGGGCCGTGCCGGTGCTGATCGGACAGCCTTTTCTCCGCGCCTTTCTGCTGGCGGAGCATAGGGGCTGCGCCGAGGTGCCGGATATGCTAGCGAACAGCCGCACCACCCTGACGGCCCCGGCGCTGCGGCTGTTGAGCTGGAATATGTCCTATCACGCCGAACACCACGCCCAGCCGGCGGTGCCGTTCCATCGCCTCTCCGATCTCCATGCCTTCGCGCGGCCGCATTTGCAGGTGCTGCAACATGGCTATCTCGACCTGCACAAGAAATTCCTCGCCAACCTCAGTTAGAGGTATTTTAATGCGGCGACGTAATTAATATTTAAGCGGCAGTATTCAGCAAAATTTATTTTATATAATTATTACGTCACCGTATTAAGACCATCGTAACGAGACTGCTGGAGCTAGCGGAAGTCGAAGCCGCGTTCCTTGAGTTCCCGGCGCAGGTTATCGCGCAGTTGCGGGTCGAATTTCTTGTCCATGTCATGGCCCCAGGAATCCGGCGTGGTGGTTCGGCCGGTGCCGGTGTAGTGGGCAGCCAAAGATGCGTCGTAGTCGTCCAGGGTCTGGCTCAGGCCGCGGTTGTCCCGCAAGGCGCCATGACGCTCGTAATGCACCATGGAGGAGAAATCCATGCGCGGCTTTTGCGGCGGCGCCTCGTCCGCCCAGCCCAGGCACATGCCGAAGACGCAATAAACCTGCGCCGGCAAACCCAGCAGGCGCGCCGTGGCGGTGGCGTCATTGCGCACGGCGCCGATCATGACGCCCTTCAAGCCCACGGACTCGGCGGCCAGATAGGCCGACATGCCGACCAGGGAGGCATCGATGGAGGAGACCAGGCCGATCTCCAAATTATTGTCCACGATGGTGTGGCCGCGCCGCGCCATGGCATGTTCGATGCGGGTCAGATCGGCGCAAAAGGCCAGAAAGACCGGCGCCTCGACCACATGGCGCTGGTTCCCGGCCAAGGCGGCTAATTGTTCCCTGGTGCCGGGATCCCGCACCATGATGACGCTGTAGGATTTAATATTGGATGAGGTCGGGGCGCGGAAGGCCGCCCCGAGAACCCGCTCGACCAGGTCTTCGTGAACCGGTTTATTTTTGAATTTTCTGATGCTGACGCGGTTGTTCAACAGATCGATGGTCTCGCTCACGGGTATTTCCTTCAGATGGATTTTACGGCGGCGAGGGGCCCAAGATGCGGGGACTCGCCGCCGAACTTCCGTTGCCTCATGTACGAGCGCTCCGCAATCAGGCGATCGTATTCCGGGGCACGTCCCGGAACGGGCGGTCGGTGTCGTTGCGGGGTTCCTTGGGCATGCCGAGGACCCGTTCGGAGATGATATTTCGCTGGATCTCGTCGGTGCCGCCGGCGATGGAAATGGCCGGGGTAGAGACCAGAATTTCGGCAATTATACCGTCCATGGGGCTGTCTTCGCCGCTCAGCATGGCATCGGCGCCGCTGATCTGGGTATGCACCTGATTGGCCAGACGGGCCACGTGGCTGGCGGCCAATTTGCCGATGGAGCCTTCCGGACCCTGATTGCGCCCCCGCACCTGGGCCTCGCGGGCCCGCCGCGCCGTCCATTCGGCGGATTTCGCCAGGATCAACAGTTTGGCGATTTCCTGCCGGACCGTGGGATCATCAAACTTTCCCATCTCCTTGGCCCGCTGGATCACCAAATCCACCCGTCCGGTGCGTTGCGGATACCATTTGTAGGGCGCCATGGCCGTGGCCAGCTCTTCCCGTTCCTCCCGGTAGGCGCGCTCCGGCCGGTCGGTGCCCATTTCCCAGCGGCGCAGACCGTCGGCGCCGCGCCGCTCGTGCATCAGGGTGGTGGTGGCGATCTTCCAGCCATCGCCGAGCTCTTCCAGCAGATGATCCGGTTCGACCACCGCGTCGGTGAAAAACACCTGATTGAACGAGGCATGGCCGTTCATCTGCCGCAGGGGTTGCACCTCCACCCCCGCCTGGGTCATGTCGAGCAGGAAATAGCTCAGGCCCCGGTGCTTGGGCACATCCCAATCCGTGCGCGCCAGCAACAGGCCCCATTCGGCATGATGGGCCGAGGTGGTCCAGACTTTTTGGCCGTTGATGATCCACTTGCCGTCCTTCAGATCGGCCCGGGTGATGGCGCCGGCCAGATCCGAGCCGCTGCCCGGCTCGCTGAACAATTGGCACCAGGTGTCCTCGCCGGTGAGGATACGGCGCAGAAATTTCTGCTTGTGCATCTGGTTGCCGTGCTCCAGCAAGGTGGCGGCGGCCAGCATGCGGATGCCGGCCCGCGCCACGCCAATGGCACCGATCTTTTGGAACTCTTCCTCGACCGCGCGGGCCCCTTCGCTGGACAGGCCCTTGCCATGCCATTCCTCGGGCCAGGCCGGCATTCCCCAGCCCGTATCGGCCAGCTTGTCGCGCCATTCCACCAGGCCCAGATTGGGATCCCAGTTGGCCTCCAGCCAGGACCGCGCCTCGGCGCGGACGGCGGTCTCGGATTGTTCGTTTTGTTCGTTCATGATCCCGTCCTTCAACCCTGCCAGCGCCGCATCATCTGTTCCCGGTGATAGTGGGCATCGCCGAGAAAGACCTGGCTGCTTTTGGCGCGCTTGAACCATAAATGCGTGTCGTTATCCCAGGTGAAGCCGATGCCGCCATGGATTTGAATGGCGTGAATGGCGGTCTGCATATAGGCCTCCGCCGCGCCCGCCTTGGCCAGGGAGGCGACGCTGGGCAGTTCGGCCTCGTTTTCATCCGCCGCCGCGGCCGCGTAATAGGCCGCCGATTTGGCCAATTCCACCTCGATCAGCATATCCGCCGATTTGTGTTTCATGGTCTGGAACGAGGCGATGGCGCGGCCGAACTGCATGCGCATCTGGGCATAGTCCAGGGCCTGTTCCCGCAACGCCTCGGCCCCGCCGACCATTTCGTTGGCCAGACAGACCACCGCCTGATCCAGGGTCTTGGCCAGGGGCGCCGCCGCCGCGCCCTCCTCGCCCAGCAAGGTTGCCGTGACGCCCTGAAACTCCAGGCGGGCCAGCTTGCGCGTGGCATCGGTGGATTGCAGCAGGCGGCGGCTCAGACCGGGGGCATCGCCGGCCACGGTAAAGAACGACAAACCGTCATCGCCAAAGGTTCCCGGCCGGCGCGCCAGAACAATGATCAGCTCCGCCGTGTGGCCATCGAGAACGAAACTTTTGACGCCGTTCAGCTCATGGCCGTCACCTGTTTCAGTTGCCACCAGCGCCACGCCGTCCGTGTCCCAGCGGCCGTTTTCCTCGGTGAAGGCCAGGGCGGCGCGGGTATCGCCGGCCGCGATTTGGGGCAAAAGATCGCGTTTTTGCTCGTCGCCGGCGGCATTCAGGATCGCCGTCGCCGCCAGAACGATGGAGGAAAAATAGGGTGCGCAGAGCAGGGCGCGGCCCATTTCCTCGACCGCGATGGCCAGTTCCACGAAACCGAAGCCCTGGCCGCCGTAATCCTCGGGAATATGAACGGCGGTCAGGCCAAGTTCCTGGCTCAACTGACGCCAGACCTCGCCGTCATAGCCGTCCTCGGTCTCCATCAGGCGGCGGACTTCGGCCGTCGGTGATTTCTCGGCCAGAAACCGCCGCAGGACGGAACGGAATTCCTCCTGCTCATCGGTAAAACTGAAACTCATGGGCCCACCTCTTTTGGCTCTGCCTCGCAGCACTTTAGACTGCTATCATCGTGCAAACAAACCAGGAGGCATGCCATGTCCGACCCCACTTACATGACCGTCCACCAGATGTCCGCCGCCATCGCCAGCGGCGGCCTGACTTCGACCGCCATCGTCGATAACTGTCTGGAGCGGATCACCGCGCTTGACGGCAAGCTGCGGGCTTTCGTGGTGGTCTACGGGGACGAAGCGCGCCTGGCGGCCCAGGCGGCGGACCAGGCCATCCGCTCCGGTCATCGCCTCGGCCCCTTGCACGGCATTCCCATCGCCTTGAAGGATATTATCGATATGGAGGGCCGGGTCACCACCGGCGGCTCCATGGTCTGGCGCGACCGCGTCTCGCCGACCACGGCGACAGTGGCGCAACGGCTGATCGGAGCCGGCATGATCGTCATCGGCAAGACCCATTCGGTGGAATTCGCCATGGGCGGCTGGGGCACCAACACCCATATGGGCACGCCCTGGAACCCGTGGGATATGGGTACCCACCGCACGCCGGGCGGCTCGTCATCGGGTTCCGGCGTCGCCGTCGCCGCCGGCATGGCGCCCGCCGCCATTGGCACCGACACGGGGGGCTCGGTACGTCTGCCCGCCTCTTACTGCGGTCTGGCGGGCCTCAAGACAACAGTCGGCCGGATCAGCCTGCACGGTATCCTGCCCCTGAGCGGCACCCTGGACACGCCGGGGCCGATGACCCGCTCGGTCGAGGATGCGGCCATGATCTATGATGTTCTCCACGGCCCCGACCCCCTGTGGCCGCCCACCCTGGCCCACGGCATCGAAAGTCCGTTCGCCACCCTGCGCCGGGGCGTCAAGGGCCTGCGCCTGGCCGCCATCTCGGACGCGGAGCGGAGCGGAGTCGATGGCCCCACCCTGGCCGCCTTCGACGCCGCGAAGGAAACCTTGCGGGAATTGGGCGCGACGGTCACCGAAATCGAGTTGCCCCGGCCCTTCACGGATTTCGCCGCCATCGCGGGCCGCATCATCGGCGCCGAAGGCTACCGCTATGTGGGCGAACTGGTCGAAACCCCGAACCTGCCCGTGGACCCCAACGTCCGCCCCCGTATTTTGCTGGGCAAGGATATCCGGGCGCATGAATATCTCGACGCCCTGGCGGAGCGCGAAGCGGCCAAGTCGGAATATGCCGAGGCCATGCTCGATTTTGACGCCCTGCTTTTGCCCAGCACCGAGACACCGGCCATTCCCTTGACGGAAGTGGATGAAGGCGGCACGCCGGCCCGCTTCACCCGCGCCGCCAACTGCCTCGACCTCTGCGCCCTGTCGGTGCCCAACGGAGTTTCGCCCGACGGCCTGCCGACGTCCCTGCAGATCGCCTGCAAGGGCTATGACGAGGCCATGGCGCTGCGCATCGGCTGGGCCTATGAACAGGCCACGGATTGGCACGCCCGCCACCCCGAACTTGCCTGATATCCGGATCACTTCTCGGTGAGGCGGTTGCAAATGCGCCCGGGCTCTGTTCCAATCTCCGTAATGAATCGCGGTTAGCAAGGAATTTCACATGGCCGAAAAACTG
>JAYGEB010000164.1:0-15597 GCA_046582595.1 Alphaproteobacteria bacterium
AGTTCGCGGGGCCGAACGGGACCCAGAATTTCCGGGGCGTCGTCGCTGGCGAGGACATAGGCCTCCGTCACCGCCGCATGCTTTTGGCGCATGGCCTCGGACCTGTCGGGCAGCCCTTCCTGGGCGATCTGCTGGGCCAGAAAGGGAACCGAAGGCCGTGGTTGCCGGGCCCCAATCGCCGGTTCCGTGGCCACCTTGTTGGCGATTGGCAGATCGACCACATTGGCCCGCGCCCCGCGCAGGCCCTGGGCGCCGGGTTGCTCCCGCTCGCCGTGCCCCCTTTCCGCCAAATGACTTTCGGCGAAATGACTCGCCGCGAAAGCAGCGCTTGGCTGGTAGGCGGTTTTTGATCGGCGGAGCGTTGGGCTGGGCGAACGGGCGCGACTTCGCCTTGGCCATGGGCCAGACGGGCGTACGCCAGCGCGACTGTTCCTATACTCGTCAAAACTCAACCACCAAATTTACGCGAACAAAAATCCCCGGAGACCCCTCCGAAGTTACACGTTGCCAAAATAGAGCAGAATTCACCGAAATGTCAAGAAATTGGACCTATCGGAACCCGCGCCCCCTCCCCGTCCGCCTGGCGGGTGGATCGGCTATTCAAGGTTGGTTACAACCGTTCTAGACGGCCTGAACACCACGGCGTTGATCCCAGGCCCGCAACCACCAGATGATGGGAATTGACAGCAACACTACCCAGGCCTTGCCGATAATCTGGCCGGTCAGAAAATCCAAGCTGCCGAAGGCCAGTTGCAGGAACAAAACGCTGTCGATGACCAGCCCGACCAGACCGGACGCCACCACCGCCGTAACCAGCCGGCGGCGCTGCAAGGGCGTGTAAACGGCGAAATCAGCCAACTCGGACAGCAGGAATGCGGCGCCGGAAGCCAGGACCAAGGCGGGCGGGGCCAAATGGGACGAGAGCGCGGCGCCGGCCAGAATGGCGCCGACGGCCCAGCGCGCGCCCAGGCGGCGCTGCACCAGATCGCGCAACACCAGGGCCAGGCCGATCATGGGCACGCCGCTGGGCGCCATGACGCCGGGCGCCACGGGGATCAAACAGGGCGAGTTGGGCGGACAGACCGTGCCCGCATGGCCCAACAGCCAATTGGCCGCCGGGATGCACAGGGCAAATGCGACAAGATAAAGATAGCCCTCAAGGCGCGTGGTCTGCATGGCGTCCCGGTCCGGAAAATAATGGCTCCCGATGCCTATCGGAAATTCCGTAAAAAGAAAAGGGCCGCCGGTTCAAACCGGCGGCCCAATGGTTTCAGCAAGAAACCTCGCTGTTACTCGCTTGAAGTCTCGGCGCTGATCAGCGGGCCAAAACGAATGTTGCCCTTGCCGTCGAAACGCATCATCTGCATCTGCTCGACCGGATAGAAATCGTTCGGGCCGGTGTTGGCGTAAATACCGGGCAGCAGACCGCGAACCCGGAACTTCTTGAAGCTGGCCGCCATCTTCATGATATTTTTGCGGCTAAGATCGTTGCCGGCCCGTTCGAGGGTATTGATCATCAGGCTGCAAACCGCCCAACCATAAACGTTGAAGGCATTGTCGCGGTCACCCTTCGGATAGTACTTGGTCATGAAGGCGCGCCACTCCTTGATCTCCGGATCATCGGCCCATTCGGGATCATTGGGATCCTTCAGATAGGTCAGGGAGATGATGCCCTTGGACTTTTCCAGGCCGGCGGGCGTGTAGGTTGCCTTGATGGTCGCCGCCACATCGTTCAACAGATGTACCGGCTTCCATCCAATGGCGTCCATTTTTTTGATCGCCTGGGCGGCGAACTTCGGAATGGAGATGTTGATCAGTACATCCGCGCCACTGTTTTTCAAGCTGATGATCTGACTGGCCACGGTCGGATCGGTGACTTCGTAACTTGCTTCCTTGACCACCATTTGCTTGTATTTGTCACCCATGGCGTCCTTGACGCCAATGACGTAGTCCTTGCCATAATCGTCGTTCTGGTAAAGCACCGCGACTTTTGATTTGGGGTGATTCTCCAAAATATAATTGCCGAAAATCCGGCCGATGGTCTGGTAGTTCGGCTGGAAACCCATGGTCCAGGGGAATTTCTTGGGTTGTCCCCATTTCGTGGCGCCGGTGGCGACGAACAGATGCGGCACCTTTTTCTTGTTCATGTACTTGTGGATGGCCGAATTTGTCGGCGTGCCAAGGGTCTGGAAGGTAAACGCCACTTTATCTTTTTCGACCAGCTTGCGGATCTGTTCCTTGGTCTTCGGCGGGCTGTAGCCATCGTCATAAGAAATGAAGTTGATCATACGGCCGTTGATGCCGCCTTCGGCATTGACCTGTTTGAAACAGGCGGCGATCGACTTGCCAATCGTGGAGTAGACCGAAGCCGGGCCACTGTATGGATTGGTATTGCCGATCTTGATTTCCGTGTCCGTGATGCCGGGGGCATTGCCCGCGACGGCGACACCCACGCCCGCCACGAAAGCCACCGTGGCTCCCGTCGCTAGTTTGAACATCTTTCCCATCGTGCTCTCCTTGTTTTCATGTTGTCGTCTACAGCATAGTACCGCTTATCCCGGCAACTCAAGTCTCGGGATCGCGGTATCTGGTTTATTTATCGCGCCAAACGCCGCAAATTCTGCCTGACGAAGCCGGCGACGCCCAGGGGCATTATGTAAACCACAATGATCATCGCCACGCCAAACGAAATCCAGACAAGCGCCTTTGAAGAGGGATCGCCGCCGAAGAAGAAATCAACGGCCATCTCCGAGAAATTCGGGACATACAAAATAAAGGCGCCGCCAATAATTGCCGCGGGGATGGAGGCAATGCCACCGATCACCATCCCGATCAGCAGCAATATGGCAAAAATGAAGGTAAAGCTTTCCGGCGCGATAAATTCGACCACGATCGCCGATAGCGCGCCGGCCACGCCACAATAAATCCCGCTGACGCCAAAGGTCACGGACTTGTAGAGGGACAGGTTGATGCCCATGGTGCTGGCCGCTATGGGGTTGTCGCGGATCGCGATCATCGCGCGGCCGGTCCGTCCCCTGACCAAATTCCAAGCTCCGATAAGCAACAGAATACCAAAGAACAGACTGAAATAGTACCACCACTGATCATTACTCAGGAAGGCGACCGGCGAACCCGGATTCTCCAGATCGAGGCCCTGCACGCCGCCGGTCCAGGGCTCGAAATGTTCGTACTTCAGCAACTGCGGCGCGGCGACGGCCAGGGCGAAGGTCGCCAGGGCCAGGTACAGGCCTTCCAGCCGCAAGGCCGGCAGGCCGAACAAAAACCCGGCGACGAAGCAGACCATTCCGGCGGGAACAATGGTAAGATAATAGGGAACTTCCCACTGATCCATCATGATCCCGGCCGTATAGGCGCCGACCGCCATGAAGGCGCTATGGCCAAGCGAAAACTGTCCGGTGAAACCGGTCAACAAATTAAGCCCCAGCACCGCCATGGACAGATACAAAACCTGCGTCAGTTGGAATACGGCGAAGCCTTCCAGGTAAAACGGCAACAGGATGGCCACCACGAAGCCGATGATAATCGAGGCGCGGCGAAGCTGTGGCAACCTGATGCCGAAAACGCGCAATTGGTCCGCCGGGTTGGCGCGCGGGGCCCGGCCGTTTCGCATCTCGGCGCCCGGTAAGGTGGAAGCTGTCATGATTAAACCCTTTGCACCACTACGCGCCCGAACATTCCCGAGGGCTTAAAGATAAGAATTGCGACGATCACGACCAGCGCGACGGTCAGCTTCAACTCACTGCCGATGAACATGCCGGCGACGGGCTCAATGACCCCCATCATGAAGCCGCCGACGACGGCGCCGCCGGGGCTGGTCAGGCCGCCGACCACGGCGCCGGCGAAGCCATAGAGAAGAATGCCCAGCATCATGTTGGGCTCCAGAAAGACCACCGGCGCGATCATCATGCCGCCCACGGCGCCGATCGCCGCC
Source organism: Alphaproteobacteria bacterium (assembly GCA_046582595.1). Lineage (GTDB taxonomy): Bacteria > Pseudomonadota > Alphaproteobacteria. Next base: position 3,953 of record JAYGEB010000164.1, read on the forward strand.
GCCAGGCCCCAGCCAAGGGCCAGCATCAAACCGACGCTGATGCCCACCAGGCGGGCCGATTCCGGCGACGCCGCCGCGGCCCGCATGGCCAGACCGACAGGGGTAAAGCGGAAGAACAAAAAGATCAGGCCCAACATGATCAAGACGACGGCCATCATACCCAGATCATGCGGCCCAATTAATGTCGTATCGAACGGCAGCCTTTCGGGAAATGGGCTGGGGAACTCCCTGATGGTAAACTCCCAAATATAACCCGCCCCGGCGTTGAATATCTGAAACAGCGCAATGAACACCACGATATGGGTAAACACCGGGGCATCGCGCAGCGGCGCGAATATGATGCGTTCGATGGCCATGCCGCCGATAAACGAGATCACGACGCAGACAAAAAAAGCCACCCAATAATTGGCCCCCCAGTCGATCATCTGCCAGGGAATGAAGGCCGAGAACATGGCCATTTCACCCTGGGCGAAATTGAAATGATCGATGGCCTGATAAATCATCACCACGGCCAGGGCAATGCAGGCATAAATCGCGCCCGTCGCCAAACCGCCCAGGATTTGTTGTACCAACTCAACCATTGAAATAACTGGCATTTCCGTCTACCCGCCCCGTCGTTTTTCAGTAACCAAGATAAGACTGCCGCACCGTCTCGTCAGCGATGATTTCGTCAGATGTCCCCGAAATCACCACCCGGCCGGTCTCAAGCAGATAGGCGTGATCGGCCAGTTTCAGCGCCAAGGTCGCATTCTGCTCGACCAACAGCATGGAGACGCCTTCCTCCTGGTTAATGACACGCAAAATTTCAAACAATTCCTGCACGATCAGCGGCGCCAGGCCAAACGACGGCTCGTCCAGCAACATCAGCCGCGGGCGCAGCATCAGGGCCCGGCCCACCGCCAGCATCTGCTGCTCGCCGCCCGACAAGGTGCCGGCCTGTTGGTTGCGGCGCTCCTTCAAGCGCGGGAAATAGCCGTAGACACGCTCCATGTCCTCGGCCACGGCCTTGGCGTCGCGCCGCGAATAGGCGCCAAGCTTGAGATTATCCTCGGTGCTCACGCGGACAAAGGTGCCCCGGCCCTCGGGCACGTGGGCAACGCCGTGGCGTACGATGTTTTCCGTCTTTTTGCCGGCGATCGACTGGCCGTCGAAGTTGATCTGGCCGCCGGTCTTCACCATGCCGCAGATCGAGCGCAAGGTGGTGGTCTTGCCGGCGCCATTGGCGCCCAGAATGGTCGTGATACCGCCCTTTTCCAACGAAAAGCTGATGCCGTGCAAGGCTTGAATGGGCCCGTAAAACGCCTCGAGATTGGCTACTTCCAAAAATGCCATCAGTCGGTGGTCCCCAGATACGCCCGGATAACTTCCGGGTTCTGCTGCACTTCGGCTGGTGTTCCCTCGCCGATCTTGCGGCCAAAATCAATCGCCACGACGATATCGGAAACCGCCATGACCAAACTCATATGATGTTCCACCAACCAGACGGTGATATTGCGGTCATGACCGATCTGGCGCAGAGTACCGGCCAGTTCGTCAACCTCGTCATGGTTCAGACCGCCCGCCGGTTCGTCGAGCAGCAACAGCTTCGGCTTGCTGGCGATGCCCCGGGCCAGTTCCACGCGTTTTTGAACGCCGAACGGCAGGCCCCCGGCCGGGGTATAGGCGTACTCGCCCAATTCCAGATATTCGATCAATTCCCAGGCGATGTCCTGCAACCGCTTCTCCTCGCGGCTGACCCAGGGCAGCCTCAAGGCATTGGACAGAAAATCGCTCTTGCTGCGCGAATGACAACCGATCATGACGTTGTCGAGCACCGACATGGACGCGAACAGCGCCAGATTCTGAAAGGTCCGCCCAATACCCAGATTGGCGATCTGGTAGGGCGCGGTATTCAAAATGCTCTGGCCCTCGAACAGGATATCGCCCGAATTGGGGATGTAGAGCCGGCTGAGACAATTGAACAAGGTTGTCTTGCCGGCGCCGTTCGGTCCGATCAGACCCAATATGGCGCCCTCGGGCACATCGAAGCTGACGCCGTCCAGGGCAATAATACCGCCGAAGTGCACGGCGACATCCTTCACTTGCAACAACGGTCGGGCGGAGGCAGACGCCTCCGGGGCGTTGGCTGATACTTGGCTCATTTTATGAATTCAGACCGGACCGGCGCCATGACGCGCCATGAAAAAGGCCCAAGGGCCATGGGCAATTCATCTACATAACCTCCCATCGGCGCCTTGGCGGCGCCTGATACTGTTGGCGCGCAATATGCGTCAGCTTGTCGCGGGACGCAAAGAATATTTTTTGCGGCAAATATTCGACGCCATGATGATTCGAGAAAAATCTCCATATACGGCAATGCCCTGGCATCCCACTCCGGCCTTTCGTTGCAACGTCTTGAACGCGCCGGGTGCTATTCGGGGCCATGATGGGCTATATCTTGGCCATGTCCGATCCCTTCGATCTAGAACAGGCGGCGCCGGCGCCCGAGACCGGCGGCGGCCCCGGCGAACTTGGCGGCCATTCGCCGCCGCCCGGCTACCTCGCCCAGCTTAATCCGGAGCAACGCGCGGCGGTGGAGACGGTGGCGGGCCCGGTCCTGGTTCTCGCGGGCGCCGGCACCGGCAAGACGCGGGTGCTGATCACCCGTCTGGCCCATATTCTGCACCAGCGCCTGGCCTTCCCCAGCCAGCTTTTGGTCGTGACCTTTACCAACAAGGCGGCGCGCGAGATGGCCGACCGCACGGCTGAACTGGTCGGCCGGGCGGTGGAAGGTTTATGGCTGGGCACCTTCCATGCCATTGGCGTACGCCTGTTGCGGCGCCATGGCGGCCTGGTCGGTCTGAAAAGCAATTTCACCATTCTGGACACGGACGATCAACTGCGCCTGCTGAAACAACTGATCGAGGCCGAACAACTCGACCCCAAACGCTGGCCCCCGCGCCAGTTGGCGGCCTCCATCAACCGTTGGAAGGATCGCGGCCTGATCCCCGCCAAGGTTCCCCCCGGCGAAGGGGAAAATTTCGCCAACGGCAAGGGAATAGTCCTCTACAAGGCCTACCAGGAACGCTTGGCGGTCCTGAATGCCTGTGATTTCGGCGATCTGCTGCTGCATTGTCTGACCATCTTCGCCGAACATGGGGATGTTCTGGCCAGCTATCAAAAACAGTTCCGATACATCCTGGTGGATGAATATCAGGACACCAACGTCTCGCAATATCTATTGCTGCGCCTGCTGGCCCAGGGCCACCGCAATATCTGCTGCGTCGGCGACGACGATCAATCGATCTATTCCTGGCGCGGCGCCGAGGTCGGCAACATCCTGCGCTTCGAGAAGGATTTCCCCGGCGCCAAGGTCATTCGCCTGGAATGCAATTACCGCTCCACCCCCCATATCCTGGGCACCGCCGCCGGCCTGATCGACAAGAACCAGGGCCGCCTGGGCAAGACCCTGTGGACGGAACTGAACAGCGGCGAAAAAGTCCTGGTCCGCGGTGTGTGGGACGGCGCCGAGGAAGCCCGCGTCCTGGGCGAACAGGTCGAGGATTTGCAGCGCCGGGAGCAGCCGCTCAATGAAATGGCCATCCTGGTCCGCGCCTCGTTCCAGACCCGCGAGTTCGAGGAGCGGTTCCTGACCCTGGGCCTGCCGTATCGCCTGATCGGCGGTACGCGCTTTTACGAGCGGGCGGAAATCCGCGACGCGGTCGCCTATCTGCGCGTTCTGGCGCAACCCGATGACGATCTGGCCTTCGAACGCATCGTCAATACGCCGAAGCGGGGTTTGGGCGATGCCACCCTGAAGATGTTGCATCAAGCCGCCCGCGACATGGCCATCCCGCTCACCCGGGCGGCCCGCGCCATGGTTGGCGGCGATGATTTGAAGGCCCGGGCTCGCAACAGCCTGACCAGGCTGCTGGATGATTTCGACCGCTGGCGCGGCCAGATCGACGGCATGCCGCCCGGCGAATTGGCCCAGGTGATCCTGGAGGAAAGCGGCTATACCGACATGTGGCGGGCCAGCAAGGATATCAAGGCGCCGAGCAAGCTGGAAAACCTGAAGGAGCTGATCGTGGCCCTGGAACCGTTCGACAAGCTGGGCGGCTTTCTGGAACATGTCAGCCTGGTCATGGACGCGGAAATGGCCCAGGCCGACGACGCGGTCAACATCCTCACCCTGCATGGTTCCAAGGGTTTGGAATTCGACACCGTGTTCCTGCCCGGCTGGGAGGAAGGCCTGTTTCCCCACCAGCGCGCCCTGGATGAAAACGGTCTGGCCGCCCTGGAAGAGGAACGCCGCCTGGCCTATGTGGGCCTAACGCGGGCGCGGCAACGGGCCATCATCAGTTTCGCCGCCAACCGCCAGGTCTTTGGCCAGTGGAAAGCCTCCCCGCCCAGCCGCTTCGTGGCGGAACTGCCGCCCGATCATATCGACACGGAGATGGAGCCTGGACTATATGCCGGCGGCGGCGAGCCGGTGGTGGAAATCGCGGCGCCAGGCGCCTTCACCTTCTCCGACAGCCCCTCCTCGGCCCGCATGCGCCGCGCGCCCGCGGCCGCGCCGCCGCCCAGCTATATTCAGGCCCGGGCGGAACAGATCATCACCTCCGACCCGGGCGTTTCGGACTACGCCATCGGCGAGCGCGTGTTCCACCAAAAATTCGGCTATGGCCTGATCGAGGATATCGAAGGCAACAAACTGTCCATCGCCTTCGAGCAGGCCGGCGCGAAAAAAGTCATCGACAGTTTCATTCAGCCCGCATGATGGGCGGCGGTATCTGGCGGGCCGCGTTCGTGGTCCCCCAATCGGTGGCGCCGGCCTTCGTGGATGCCGTGGGCGGGGATGCCTTGGGCGCGGATGCCGTGGGCGCGGATGCCTTGGCCATCTCCAGCTTCGAGCTTCCGGGCGGCGCCAACTGGACCATCGAAATCCTCTTGACCGGCCCCGTGGACCGGGCCGCATGGGAGGTCCGCCTGAGGCGCGCCGCCGCCGGCCTTGACATGGCCCCCCCGCGCCTAACGCTGCTGCCGCTGCCGCCGCTGGCCGAACGGGATTGGGTGGCCCGGTCCCTGCGCGCCCAGCCGCCGGTCCGGGCGGGGCGGTTTTTCGTGCACGGCGCCCATGACCGGGGCCGGGCACTGGGCCGCGCACTGGGCGGCGCCGTGACCCTGGAGGTGGACGCCGGGCGGGCCTTTGGCAACGGCAGGCACGAAACCACCTTCGGCTGCCTGTTGGCCCTGGATCATGTAGCCAAGGTTCGCCGCTACGAACGGCCCTTGGATCTGGGCTGCGGCGCCGGCCTGCTCGCCCTGGCCATGGCCAAGCTGTGGCGGGTGCCGGTGGGGGCCTCGGACATCGACCCCTGGGCGGTCGCCGTGGCCAATCGCAATGCCCGCGCCAACCATCTCCACCCCTGGGTCCGCGCGGTGCTTTCCGACGGCTTCGCCCACCGGGCTCTCTCCGCCGGCGCGCCCTACGATCTGATCATCGCCAACATCCTGGCCCGGCCCCTACAACGCCTGGCCCCGGCCATCGCCGCCCGCCTGGCGCCGGGCGGCCGGGTCATCCTATCGGGGTTGTTGGCGAAACAAGACGCCCAGGTCCGCGCCGCCTATCTGGCCCAAGGCCTGCACCTGGTCCACCGCTGGCCCGTGGGCGGCTGGCTGACCCTGGAATTAACCAGATAAACCAGCCGCCCGGCTCAACGCCGAGAGTGGTGGGTTGGGATCAAAACCGGGACATAAAGTGTAGCGTCCCCTTTGTTTTAAAGGGTAGCGTTCCCTTTGTTTTAAACAAGCTCATCAAACCCATGAAATAGGATCGCCAATTTCTTTGCGTGCTATATCTTCCGCTATTGTACAAACCAGTTGGCTTTACCCAACGGGAAACAATTATATGCGCCGTCCAGTTCAAAATGCTCCATTTCAGATTGGTGACCGATTGGAAAAGATCGATATGCCGGGACAGATCTGGATCGTCCTGGAACTCGTGATGCCCAAAAATGATTTGCCCCATGCCGTCATTGCCTATGACAAAGACCCTGGCGACAAACGCATGATTGCTCTGTCCGTTCTTCGCGACAAAAAATGGTATCGGCGGCTTCGAGAGCCTTCGCCGGAATAATTAGAGCAATTTTCAGCTAATTGGATTCGCTCTTGCGATCCAAGTAGTTGGTTCAATTGCTCTTTTCTTAAGAATTCGAGCATGAACAAAGGGGACGCTACCCTTATTTATCACCCCCCTTTTTTTGGCCTTCCCCACGGTCGGTATTGCAGAGCTCGCCCGGTCAGCTTTTCCAGGTTCAGGACAAATGTCTCCGAACCGCAGGGCAGGCCTTTGTCCGCATGGCGCCGCAATACAGCAAGCTTGTCCGGCTCATCACCCATTGCAAGCCAGGCGGACCAATCGCCGATGCCATCGAATTGCCGGCGCCAGGCCGGCGTCCCGGTCAATGTTGCATCGTCCCGCAAGCCGCAGTGCGCGCCGGCGCTTGACCAGCGATAGTCCTCCGCCTGTCGCGCCATGCCGGCCCGCACGGGATTGCGCTCGACATAGCGTATCGCCGCCCAGAGATAGCTCTCATCGAGCGCCGAGGAAAAAAAACGTCCCTGCCAGAAGTGGCCTTTCCAGTTGTTGGCGCGATTGATGCGTTGGGCGTAACGCATGTGCAAGGGTTTAAGCATGCGGCGGAAACAAAGGGGACGCTACCCTTTTCCTGGAAACAAAGGGGACGCTACCCTTTTCCAGGCGCTGTCGGGTGGGCCGTCCTGTCGGTGCTGTTGGCGTATTGGGACAGTCAGGTCCGCGCCGCCTGTTTGGCGCAAGAGTTGTACTATTCCGCCGCGGGCGAGCGGGCGGCCAGCGCCTACAGCGGCGAGTTGGGATCGAAATTGGGCTCGCGTTTTTCCAGAAGCGAGGCCAGGCCTTCCTTGGCTTCCGGGCCCTTGAAGCCGAGCATTTCGAGGGCCAGGGAATTTTCGAAGGTGGGCATGGCCATGCGGTACCAGTTGTTCAGGGCCAGCTTGGTCCAGCGAATGGCGTTGGGGGGACCGGCGACGAGGGTCTTGGCCACCTCTTCCGACTTGGCGGTCAATGCATCATCCTCCGTGCAGAGCGAAAACAGCCCCATGCGCTCGGCTTCCTCGCCGTACACCGGCTCGTTCGTCAACAAATGGTATTTGGCCTTGGCCATGCCGGCCAGGATGACCCAGTTGATGCAGGCCACGTCGCCGGCGGCGACGCCCAGGCGCACGTGGCCGTCCAATACGCGGGCGGATTTTGCGATGATCGAGATATCGGCCAACAGCGCGGCCACCAGACCGGCCCCGACCGCGACGCCGTTGACGGCGGAAATGATCGGCTTGGAACAATTGATGATGTTGTAAACCAGGTCGCGGGCCTCTTTCCAGGCGCCGACCGTGTCGTTCCAGTTTTCGATATTTTTCTTGATCATGCCGAAGTCGCCGCCCGAGGAGAACGCCTTGCCCTTGGCGGCCAGGATAACGCAACTGATGTCCCGATCCTCGTCGATGTCCCGCCAAATATAGGCCAATTGCCGGTGGCCCTCGGAATCCAGGGAGTTATAGGTCTCGGGCTTATTGAAGGTGATGCGCAAAACCCGCTCGCTGGGGCTGTCATATTCAAAAGCGGGAAATTTTTCGGCGTAGCGTTCAATCATCGGATACTCCTCCTTGGCGGTCCGTCCGGGGTCATGCCCATCAAGGGCATCTGCATGGAGGGGATAAGCCTTGCCTGAACCTGCCGGTCAAGTCCCCGGAGGCGAGACAAATATCTCCGCCTGGGCCGCGATAAGCGGTTGTGTCCGCCGGTCTAGGTCTATTATATACGCGGGCGTGGCGCACGGGGCGTAGAACCCGGCCACGGAATGGTACCCTGGGGGATTTGGCGTGACGCGGCTGTTAGAGATCGAGGACCTGCGGGTTCAGTTCTTCACCTCGGAAGGCATCGTGCGCGCCGTCGATGGCATCACCTATCACGTGGACGCGGGCGAGACGGTCGCCATTGTTGGCGAATCCGGCTCCGGCAAGTCGGTCTCGGCCCTCGCCATTCTGCGCCTGATCCCCGATCCGCCCGGCAAGATCATGGGCGGCAAAATCAAATTCAACGGCGAGGATCTGCTGCGGATCGACGAAACCGGTATCCGGCAGGTTCGCGGCCGTGATATCGGCATGGTGTTTCAGGAGCCCATGACCTCCCTGAACCCGGTGTTGACGATCGGCCGGCAGTTGACCGAGACCGTGGAACAGCATTTGTCCGCCGATAAGGTGGAGGCCCATGCCCGCGCCATCGAATTGCTGGGTCTGGTCGGCATCTCCGAGCCCGAGCGCCGGCTGAAGCAATATCCCCATCACCTCTCGGGCGGCATGCGCCAACGGGTGATGATCGCCATGTCCCTGGCCTGCAATCCGAAACTGATTATCGCGGACGAGCCGACCACCGCCCTGGACGTGACCATTCAGGCGCAAATTCTGGAATTGATGAAGGACCTGACCCGGCGTCTGGGCGTCGCCCTGATAATCATCACCCACAACCTGGGCGTCGTGGCGCGCTATGCCGACCGGGTCAATGTGATGTACGCCGGGCGCATCGTTGAAAGCGGCGCGGCGACGGACATCTACCACCGGCCCCGCCATCCCTACACCTGCGGCCTGCTGCGTTCCGTGCCGCGCCTGGATCAGCCGCGCGGCGAGCGGTTGGTGCCGATCGTCGGGCATCCCCCGGACATGACGCAGCTGGATGACGGCTGCGCCTTTCGGCCGCGTTGTCCTTTCGCGGTCGGACGCTGCGAAACTGAACGGCCGGACCTGGAAGCGGTTGGTCCCGGCCATCGATCCGCCTGTTGGCGGCGGGATGAACTGGACCAAGGGGCGGCCGCCTGATGAGCCTGCAAGAGACAGCGGCCGATGCGGTCAGACCTCTGATCCAGGTCCGCGATCTGAAAATGCATTTCCCGGTCACGGACGGCATCCTGATCCAGCGCACCGTCGCCCACGTCAAGGCCGTCGACGGCATCAGTTTCGACATCATGCCGGGCGAAACATTGGGCTTGGTCGGCGAGTCGGGCTGCGGCAAATCCACGACGGGACGCTGTATTCTGCAACTGGAACAACCCACCAGCGGTGATATCCTGTTCCATGGCGATAACCTGAACAATATGCGGCGGGCGGAGCTTGTCGCCATGCGGCGCAAGATTCAGGTCATTTTCCAAGATCCCTACAGTTCCCTGAACCCGCGCATGAAGATCGGCGACATTATTGGCGAACCCCTGGCGGTCCATGGCCTGGAACCGAATTCGGCCGATCGCGGCAAACGGGTCGCGGAATTGCTGACGGTCTGCGGGCTGAGCCCGAAAATGGGGGATCGGTATCCCCATGAGATGTCGGGTGGCCAACGTCAGCGCGTGGGCATAGCGCGGGCCCTGTCCATGAAGCCGGAATTCATCATTTGCGACGAGGCGGTTTCCGCCCTGGATGTATCGATCCAGGCCCAGGTGATCAATTTGCTGGAGGACCTGCGCGAGGAGTTCGACCTGACCTATCTGTTCATCGCCCATGATTTGAGCGTGGTGCGCCATCTGTGCCACCGGGTGGCGGTGATGTATCTGGGCAAGATCGTCGAATTGGCCCCTTGTGACGATTTGTTCGACAATCCCACCCATCCGTACACCCGCGCCCTGCTGGACGCGGTGCCGGTGCCCGATCCGACGATCGAGGCGGGGCGGGAACATCGCCTGGTGAAGGGCGAGATACCCTCGCCCATCAATCCCCCGTCGGGCTGTGTTTTTCACCCCCGATGTCCAATTGCCCTCGACAAATGCGCCGGTCCGGTGCCAGAATTGAGGGAATTGCGGCCCGGCCACTTCGTGGCCTGCAGCGAAGTTTCTTGAGTACAAGCGTTCAGAGGAATTGCGCCACTGTGGCGTATCAATAGCCGGCGGAAATTTTTGCAATCTGGCCGGCGCAAATGGGAGGCATGACAATGCGATTTAGAGGCTTGAAAAAAGCCGCCATGGTGGGACTTGGCGCGGCAATCGGTGCCGGCTTCGCCCTTGGCGCGGTGGCGCAAACGCCCAAGCGGGGCGGTATTTTGAACATCGTGGTTGGCAGCAGTATCCCGTCCTATGACGGGCATCGGGAAAACACCTTCGGCATGATCCATCCGATCCGGCCGTTCTATTCCCTGCTGATCCGCATCAACCCCGACAACCCGTCCTCGCCGACGGACTTTATTTGCGATTTGTGCGAGGGCGCGGTGCCAAATCCGACGGATGATGGCCGGACTTATGTATTTAAGATCCGCAAGGGCGTGAAATTCCACAATGGCGCGGCGCTGACGGCGCAAGACATCAAGGCGACCTTCGATAAGATCATCTTTCCACCGAAGGGCGTGCCGTCGGCTCGCAAGGCGTTCTTCAAGATGGTCGAGTCCACCTCGGCGCCCGATGACACGACCTTTATCTTCAAGTTGAAGTATGCCTCCTCGGGCTTCATACCGGCCGTGGCGACGCCCTTCAATTTCGTCTATTCCAAGGCGGATTTGGACAAGCATGGTTACGACTGGCATACCAAGAACATCAATGGCAACGGCGCCTTCACCTTCGTACAGCATCAACCGGGCGCCTTTGTCGAGGGCAAGCGTTATGACGGCTACCATCATGCGGGCAAGCCTTATCTTGATGGCTTCAAGGCCATTGAAGCACGGAAGATGGCGGTGCGTTTGCAAGCCATCCGCGGTGGCCGGGCCGATATTGAATTCCGCGGTTTCCCGCCGAAGGCCCGTGACGATCTGGTCAAGGCCCTGGGTGACAAGATCACGGTGCAGGAAAGCGATTGGAACTGCGCCCTGTTTTTCACCCCCAACCATGCCCGCAAGCCGTTCGACGACAAGCGGGTGCGCCGGGCCCTGTCCCTGGCGGTGGATCGTTGGTCGGGATCGAAATTTCTCTCCCGCATCGCCATCGTGAAGGCCGTGGGCGGCATCGTATATCCCAGCCATCCCTTGGCCGCGACCCAGGCCGAGTTGGAAAGCATCGCCGGTTTCGGGCGCGACATCGAGGCCAACCGGGCGGAAGCCAGGCGGCTGTTAAAGGAAGCCGGTCAGGAAAACCTGTCGTTTACCCTGCTGAACCGTGGCGTTGACCAGCCCTACAAAGTGGTTGGCACCTGGTTGATCGGTCAGTGGAAAAAAACCGGCATCACGGTCAAGCAGGACGTCAAGCCGACCGGTCCGTTCCTCGACAGCCTGCGCAAGAAGAAGGATTTTGATGTTTCCATCGATTTCAACTGCCAATCCGTCATCAACCCGGTTGTCGATGCCTCCAAATTCCTGGGCAGCGCCGGCAACAACTATGGTTCGTATGATGATCAGGTATTGGAAAAAATGTTCGACGCCATGAACCGCGAAGGCGACCCGAAGAAAGTGCGTACCATGATTCGCGCCTACGAAAAGCGGGTCCTGGACGACGAGGCCCATATGGCCTTGACCATGTGGTGGTACAAGATCAACCCCCATCGCTCTTATGTGAAGGGCTGGAAGATCGCTCCGTCCCATTATCTGAACCAGTCCTTGGACCAGATCTGGTTGGATAAGTAAGGCTGGGTATTGTTTCGGTGCGTATGGCCCGCCCCGC
>JAYGEB010000304.1:0-4808 GCA_046582595.1 Alphaproteobacteria bacterium
AACTATTTCGCAAATTCAGGATATGGGTCAAACTAAATTGAAAACGCTCTAGAGCAATTTTCAATTAATCGGAGTCGCTTTCGCGACTCAAGTGATTGGTTCAATTGCTCTTTTCTTAAGAGTCTGGGCATGTTTAAAAAGAACATGCTCTAGTGGGCCCGGAAACCGATCAGAGCCGTTTGACGCTATATCCGATGCGCGGGAAATGAACGCAGATTTGCCCGGCCCGGTCATCCTCGCGCATGAGCGCCACATGGTCGGCGGAAACGCCGTGCACACGGCCCTTCACTTGTGGTCCGCCGTCCCTGGGTTCGACGGCGATCCGTTCACCGACCGTCAGCGCCGTGGGATCGCCGGGATCGGCTTGTTCGGGTGTTTGCGGCGTGGCCCCGCGGGCAATATCGAGGGCCTTCAGATCGCTCATCTCTTCCGGGGCGCCATGGCCAATGGCATTGATGCGTTGCTCCCACGGCACCAGGTTCTTGAACTGGGCCAGGAAAGCCTCCCCTCGGCCATGCGGTCGCGCAAAAACCAGACCAGATAATAGGCCAGGGCATCGGGCAAGCCAGGTTCGCCGCCCAACATGAAGTCCCGGGCGGCCAGGCGGTCATCCATCCAGCCGAACTGGGCCCGCACATTGGCCAGGCATTCCCCGTACCGCGTCTTGATATTGTCAAGGGAGAAATTGGCGCCAAAATAGAGCGGCCCGCGGTCGGCCAGAAACTCGGGCGGCATGGTGGGGCTCATCTCAACCAGCGCCACGGTCACCACGTCCTGAAACAGCGGGCCATCGGTCCACTCCCCCGCGCCCCAGGCCATGCCATGGGCGCCGCCCGGAAACAGCGTCGGCTCGGGAAAGCGGCGCTCCAACTCGCGGATAATGCATTTGGTATCGCAATAAACATCGGCGCCGATCCGCATCACCGGGGTCAGGCGGTAACCGCCCGTCAACGGCATCAGATTTGGTTTCGGCGGCAGGCGGGGAATTTCCACGGACTTCCAGGCCAGCCCCTTGATGCCCAGCACGACCCGGGCCTTTTCGCTCACCGGAGATTGCGGATAGTGGTGAAGTATGACCTGTTCGCCGTCCATGCCTACGCTCCTGTTACGAATCCAGCCCAAGTAATAGATCACCCGTCATCGATGGCAATAGGCACAATTTGGTGAGCGGCGGCCCGCCCCACTTCGCCAATGGCCAATCCGCCGCCGCCCCGCTACACTCGCGCCATGCCGGAGAGAACCCAACGTAGGCTGGCGGCCATCGTATCCGCCGATGTGGTCGGCTATTCCAGGCTTATAGGCGTGGACGAGGCGGGCACCCTGGCGAGCCTGCGGGCCCACCGGGCGGAACTGATCGATGCCTTGATCGCCGAACACGGCGGCCGCATCGTCAAGACCATGGGCGACGGCCTGTTGTTGGAATTCCCCTCCGTGGTCGATGCCACCCAATGCATGGTCGAAGTACAACAGGGCATGGCGGCGCGCAACGAAGGCGTCGATGAAGCGCGGCGCATAACCTTCCGCATCGGCGTCAACCTCGGCGATATCATCATCGAGGGCGAGGACATACTGGGCGACGGCGTCAACATCGCCGCCCGTCTGCAGGAGTTCGCCACGCCCGGCGGTATCGCCATTTCGAACCGCGTCCACGAGGATATCAGGGACCGCCTCGACGCGGCCTTCGAGGATGTGGGCGAGCAGAGCCTGAAAAACATTGCCCGCCCGGTGCGCATCTGGCAATGGTCGCCCGGCGTATTGGCGGCGCCCATGGCCGGCGATGCGCCGCTGACGCTGCCCGACAAACCCTCCATTGCCGTGCTGCCGTTCGATAATCTGTCTGGCGACCCGGAGCAGGAATACTTCGCCGACGGCATGACCGAGGACATCATCACAGAGTTGTCCCGCTTCGAGGACCTGTTCGTGATCGCCCGCAACACCACCTTCACCTACAAGGGGCAGAGGGTCGATGTGAAGGCGGTCGCGCAAGAGTTGGGCGTGCATTTTATTCTGGAAGGGAGTGTGCGCAAGGCGGGCCAGTGTGTCCGTATTACCACGCAGCTTATCGACGGTCTGGACGGTGGCCATGTCTGGGCCGAACGCTATGACGGCGCGTTGGAAGATGTCTTCGAATTGCAGGAACAGGTAACCAGTCAGGTTGTCGGTAGTATCTCGCCGCATATCACCAAGGCGGAGAGGGCGCAGATCGGACAGAACGAGAGCATCTTTGACGATGCCTATCAACTTGGCTGGCAGGCACGAGATATGGCCAACGCGGGGTATCGCTTGCGTTATCCCGCAATGGTCGAGCAGGCCATCGCCATGGCGATTGAAGCGGTGGCCATGAACGCCAAATGCGGTATCGCCTATCAAACGGTATGTTTTTCTCATGCAATAAACAGCTTGTTTCGATGGGGCGACGACCCGTCCGCATCGGCCACAATCGCTGAGGAATGGGCTGAAAAGTTCCTCGCACAGATTCCGAATTCATATATGGCGTATTATTGCCGTGGCCTGGCACGGACACGCAATGGCCGTTATCAGGAAGCCAGCCAAGATTTCCGGCGCGCCCACGAGCTCAATCCAAATGATTCCGTGGTTCTTCGGTTTTGGTCGTGGTGCGAAGCCAGCGCCGGAGATTTCGAGGCCGCCAAGGAACACGCGCATTTGGCCATACGCCTGAGCCCGAAGGACCCGGACGTCCACCCCGCCTATTTGGCGTTGGCCATGGCGGCGTTCATTGAGAGGGACAATGTTGCGTTTGAGGACTGGGCCGGTAAGGCCATTCAACTGGCGCCGCAAGCGCCGATCCGCCGCGCCATGATGATCGCCTACGCCGCCGAGGCCGGCAATCAGGCGTTGCTGGATATGCACCTCGCCGAGTTGTTGATCACCTCGCCAGATTTCATCGACAGTGTTTTCCGGGGCGAGAATGAACTGTTCCAAAAACCGGAGCATACGGAAATTCTGCTCAGCGGTCTGCGCAAGGCCGGGTTTCCCAAGAACGGCTAGTTCATGATTGCCTTGGGCACCTATCTCGGCGCGGCGGTAGCCGAGATCGCCGGCTGTTTTGCCTTCTGGGCCTGGTTGCGGTTGGATAAATCGCCCTGGTGGCTCGGCCCCGGCATCGCCTCCCTCGTCCTCTTCGCCTATCTGCTGACCAGGATCGACAGCGGCTACGCGGGCCGGGCCTATGCCGCCTATGGCGGGGTCTATATCGCCGCCTCGCTCGGCTGGATGTGGCTGGTGGAGGCCCAGCGCCCCGACCGCTGGGATCTGATGGGCGCGGCGGTCTGCCTGGGCGGCGCCGCCATCATCCTGTTCGGGCCGCGCGGGACGTGATGGATGACCTGCTGATCGTCGTCGGCCATGGCACGGGCACCCCCGAAGGCGACGCGGCCCTGCATGATCTGGCCGGGGCCCTGGCGCGGCGAAATCTGTTCGCCGATGTCAGGTCCGCCGTGCTCCATGGCGGATCCGGCCTGGCGGCGGCGGCGGCGGGATATGAAGACCGGCCGATCCGCCTGTTGCCCTTTCTGATGAGCGGCGGCGTGACCTTTCAAAAGCGCCTGGCGGGCGCCATGGCCGATCTATCGTGGGGGCAAAGCCCGCTGCTCTACCCGCCCCTTGGCTTCAACCCCGCGCTGGCCGGGCTGCTGGTGGCGCGGGCGGAAGCGGCGGCCAAGGCCTGGTCCTGGCCCCTGGCGGACGACTGCCTGGTCTTGATTGGGCACGGCACATTGCGCGACCCGGCCTCGGCCCAGGCCGCCCGCCTACAGCAACGCGCCATCGCGGCTCTGGGCCGTTTCGCGGCGGTCGAGGTCGCCTTCCTGGATCAGCCGCCGCGCCTGGACCAGGTCCTGGCCCATCATCAAAGCCCCCTGCTCGGCGTCGGTCTGTTCGCCGGCGAGGGGCGCCACGGGGCCAAGGACATGGCGGATGCCTTCGCGCGGTCTTCCGGGCCATCAATTTATTGCGGCGCCATCGGCGCCGATCCAGGCTTGGCGGACTTGGCCGCGGAGCATTTGAAACAAACGCCCTGGCCGGTGGTGTTTGGTGGGAAGAATTCTAATACGGCGACGTGAGGGTTATAATGGGGACGTAATACTTATCGTCCCTATCCGGTTAAGACAGGCGGCACTCCATTAGATTGAATATAATTGGAACAAAACACAGGAAGAATTGGCCTCCTATTAAAACTTGGAAGTCCGGGAAAATGTCATCCTCGCGAAAGCAGGGATCCAGGGAAACACAAAAAAACGCCTAAATACATGGATAAATCTGGATCCCTGCTTTCGCGAGGATGACGAAATTGATCCCTGCCGGCGTTGGCAATTCAATCGCCGCCCGGTGTTTTGCCCCAATTACGATTGAATGGCTTAAAAACATTTGGCCGCCGCCCTGCCTTAACCGGATAGGGACGTTCTTTAGAGCACGCCATAATCAGCACGGTTTCAAGTTGCGCGGGATATGTTTTTGGAGCTGTCCTAGATAATGCCGATTAGGTGTTATCATGGGCTACATGAGAAAGAGCAGGTTAAGCAAAGCGAAACCAGACCGGCTGCTGGAGCATTTCGTGGCCGGCACGACGGCCCGCTGCGCGGCCGCCCTTGTTGGCGTCAACCGCAATTCCTCGGCCTACTATTTTCACCGATTGCGGGAGATCATCGCCTTTCACCTGGAACAGGAAGCGGACACGGTTTTCGGTGGCGAGATCGAAGTTGATGAATCGTACTTTGGCGGCAAGCGGAAGGGCAAACGAGGCCGTGGCGCCGGCGGGAAAGTCCCGGTATTCGGCCTTTTGAAGCGCA
>JAYGEB010000387.1:0-4944 GCA_046582595.1 Alphaproteobacteria bacterium
GGGTTAGCGGCGTTGTGGGTCGCCGTCACCGGGCGCGGGCGGGTTTTCAAAACCTTGGCACAACGGTAATTTGCCCCGCGCCGAAGCGCCTTACACCTATGCCTACCCGACGGATGGTATAAGATGCCGCGTCATGCATGAGCAGAACAATCAAGTCCTGGAACAGAGCCAAGCCGCCGCTAATTCGGCCGCCCATGATCTTCACGTTCCCTTGCGCCCAGGCCGGGACACGGTTCCCCCAACCACAATAGATATCCATCGAGCCAGGGTATTGCCTGAATGGATTGATTATAACGGGCACCTGAACATGGCCTATTATGTGCTCATGTTCGACAATGCAACGGACCGGTTTTTCGACCTGATCGATCTGGGCGTGGACTACGTGGCGCGGAGCCAGCATTCCGCCTTCGTGTTGGAAACCCATGTTACCTATCTACGGGAAGTCAGCCTGGACGATCCCTTGCGCTTTACCTTCCAGCTGATCGACGCCGACGAAAAACGCCTGCACTATTATTTCGAGATGTTTCATGCGGAACAGGGTTTTCTGGCCGCGACATCGGAACAAATCGCGCTGCATGTAAATCTTGACGCGCGCCGGTCCAGCCCTTTTCCCGGCGCGATGAAACAACGGCTTGATATCGTATTGAAGGCCCATGCCGGCCTGCCCAAACCCGACGGCGCCGGCCGTTCCATCGGCCTTCGCGCCCGGAATTGAGGCTGCCGTGGGTTTAGCCGGGCAATTCGCGCGCACCCGTCGATTGCTCCGCAACGATCAGGCCTTGATGGTGGTGGTTGCCGCCGTGGTCGGGGTACTGGTGGCCTATGCCGCGATCGCCTTCCGCCTCGGTATCGGTGGCGTCCAATGGCTGTCGTATGGTGTTTTCGCCGAGAAACTGGTCAGCCGCGTGGCGGAAATGCCTGTTTGGCAAGTCCTCTTGATACCCACGGCGGGCGGCCTTTTGGTGGGTCTGTTTTTGCAGTTCGTCATGCCCGGCGGCCGGGCGATGGGCGTCGCCGACGTCATTGAAGCCATGGCCCTGCGGAACGGCCGGATGCGGTTGCGGGACGGATTGTCATCGGCCTTGGTCAGCATCGTCTCCATCGGCGCGGGCGCTTCAACGGGGCGTGAAGGCCCCATGGTGCACTTGGGCGCCTCCATGGCCGGCGGCATCACGCAACGGTTGGGCCTGTCGCCTCATTTGGGCCGGACCTTGCTGGGGTGCGGTGTCGCGGCCTCGGTCGCCGCGTCCTTCAACGCGCCGATTGCCGGTGTTTTCTTCGCCTTGGAAGTCGTTGTCGGCCATTACGCCCTTTCCGCATTTGCCCCCGTGGTGATCGCGTCGGTGGCCGGAACGGTGGTCAGCCGGGTCCATTTGGGGGAACTGCCGGCCTTTCTGCTGCCGCAGTTCGGCGTCAATTCACTTTGGGAGTATCCCGCGTTTTTGGTTCTGGGCGCGGTTTGTGCTGGTATCGCAATCATTTTCATGCGGTCAATCTTCTTTACCGAACGGGTCGTCGATAGCCTGAAAGTTCCCAATTGGCTGAAGCCCGCCGCGGGCGGCCTGGCGGTGGGCGCCTTGGCGGTCAAGTTTCCCCAAGTGCTGGGCGTCGGATACGAGGCGACGGACGCGGCGTTGAATGAATTGCTCCCCTTGTGGCTGTTATTGCTGTTGATCCCTCTAAAAACGGCCGCGACGGCGATCAGTCTCGGCTGCCGTTTCGGCGGCGGCGTCTTCTCGCCCTCGCTCTGTATCGGCGCCATGACCGGAGGCGCGTTCGGTCTCATCGCGGCCGGTATCTTTCCCCATTTGGCCGCCTCCCATGGCGCCTATGCGATCGTCGGCATGAGCGCCCTGGCCGCCGCCACGCTGGGAGCACCAATCTCGACCATTCTGATTGTTTTTGAACTCACGGGCGATTACCAAATTACCGTCGCGGTCATGTTGGCGACGTCGATCGCGACGGTGATCGTGCAAGGGGTGTCGGGGCGCAGTTTCTTTCATTGGCAATTGGAAAACCGCGGCCTGAACCTGCGCGGCGGCCGGGCCCGCCATATTCTGCAAGGTTTGACCGTGCGGGATGTCCTGGCCACGGATTTCGAACGGATATCCGAACGCACATCAATCGCGGAAATCAAATCCATGTTCGCCCGTCTTCCCCACGGCACCTTTGTCGTCGTCGATGGCGGCGATAAACTGGTCGGCACCCTGTCCTTTACGGATCTGAAACACATCGCCTTCGACGACTCGTTGGACCGTCTTATCAACGCCCGCGATGTCGCCCACACCCAGGCCCCCGCACCCTTGGTCGGCGACACGCTGGAAACCGTTCTGGCGGTCATGGATGTCTCGGGCGAGGAGCATTTGGCGGTTATTGAAGCGGCCGATGATCGCCGTGTACTCGGCATCATTCACCATGGCGACGTCCTGCGCGCCTACAACCGCGCCCTGCTGGAAGCCCAGGCTGAGGAACATGACGACAACCGACCGTAGCCGGAGATCGAAAACCCAGGGCATCTATAGTGTAATTCGAGTACAATGTAATTCAAGCCGGCTCGTCAGCGTCCAGACTGCCGTCGCCGGCCCCGCCATCGCCCAATATCCGGCCATCAAGATCCCGCCGCCGGCGATCCTCCTCCAGCTCCAGCTGCTGGCGATCATCCTTGCGGCGGCCGTGGCGGGCCCGGTTCCGCGCGGCCCGCGTATCATTACTGGCTTTTTGCCTGGCCTTGCGAAAGTGGTTGAGATTAACAATCTCGGCCATGCTTCCGCTCCTTTGCTCGTTTGCAACAAACTTGTCCCGCCGGCAAAATTGCCGATCCGGCACAAAGAACAATTTTTCACCCCCACTACAGTTTATTAGATTAGGCTATATAACGGCGCATGCAAACCACTTGATCCTTTTGACGGCCACGATATGCGTTGCGGGAGTTTGTCTTGAAGAAATTTCTTATCACTATTGCCGTCCTGCTCGCGCTATTGGCGGCCGTGTTGGTGATTGGCCCAAGTTTTATTAATTGGAACGATCATAAGGCGGCAATTATCGCGGCGGTGCGCGACGCCACCGGCCGGAATTTGACGATCGATGGCGACATAAGCCTGCAGATTATTCCCGCGCCCGCCCTTTCGGTGCATGACGTCCGTTTGGCCGGTCTGCCCGGCGCCGGTTCGCCGCCAATCCTGAGTTTGAAGGCGTTGGAGGTACGAGTGGCCCTGGCGCCACTGTTATCCGGCGAAATTCAGGTGACATCCGTGCGCCTGATCGAGCCAAGGTTGGTGCTAGAGGTATCGGCCGACGGACAGACTAATTGGCAATTCAAAACAGCCGGCGACGGCGCGGGACAGGCGGGCGGCGCCGGGGCCATGGCGGGCCTTGATCTCACGTTAGATAAGCTTGCCGTGGACAATGCCACCGTCGTCTACCGCGATCATCGTTCCGGACTGGAGGAGCGGTTCGAAAACATAGACATGGACGGCTCGGCGGCGTCGCTGCAAGGACCGTTTCGTTTCAAGGGCAGGGCCACGGCGCGTGGTCTGCCAATCGGTTTCGATCTGTCCGTTGAAGCCATTGCCGGCAACAAACCGATCGGCGTTCGCCTGGTGCTAAAATTGGCCGGCGACACGGCGCAAGCCAGTTTCGCCGGCCGGATAGAAGACTTGGATGAAGCGCCGCGCCTGGCCGGTCAACTGAATATTTCGGCCAAAAATGCCGCGGCATTACATGCCGTGCTGGTCGGGAACGGCAAGGCGTCGGCGGTGCCGCGGCAGCCATTCCAATTGAAGGCCTCGGTGGAGGCCTCGGCCAAGGCGGCGAACCTGAATAACATCGACATTACGTTCGGCCCCCTGCAGGGCAGCGGCGCCATCAGCGCCACCTTTGGCGAGACGCCAAGTTATGATCTGGCCTTGACCATCGGCCGGCTGGACATCGACCGCCTGCTGGAAGGCATCAAGGATGCCGGCGGGTCATCGGGCGCCGCGTCGGGCGCCGCGCCGGACACTACGGGAGGCGATGGGGCCGGCCCGCCGGGCGGCCTTTCGATCCCCGAGATACCGGCCAATTTAAACGCCAGTGTGGTTGTCACCATAGAAGGCCTACGCTATCGCGGCGGCGTGATCAGCCAGGTGCAGTTCGATGCCTCGACCGAAAACGGCGTCCTGCGCCTGGAACGGCTGTCGGCCCTGCTGCCGGGCGGCTCGGACCTGCGAATATCGGGCGATGGAGTGAAGCGGGACGGCGTCCCGCAATTTGACGGCACCATCGAACTGGCCTCGAACAACCTGCGTGGTTTGTTGAGTTGGCTGAACGTCGATCTGGCGGACATACCCGCCGGGCGTCTGGCCAACATGGTTCTCACATCGGATTTCGCCTTCAATCCGAGTCAGGCGCAAATTTCCAACATGAACCTGCGCCTCGACAGCACCACGATAGAGGGCGCCGCGACAGTACTGCTGCAATCCCGGCCGTCCTTTGGCCTGGCGCTGAACATCGACCGAATTAATCTGGATGGCTATTTACCCAACCGCACGGGCGCCGCGAACAGCACCGCTCGAAAGCGCCCGCGGGGCGATGGCGACGGCGAGAGTAAAATCGCGGCCAACCCCTTGGCCGTCTTGGAACAATTCGACAGCAATCTAGTCCTGAATATCGGCGAATTGACCTATAACGCCGCGCCGATCAAGGGCCTGTCGCTCGAACTCGGCCTTGCGGCGGGTAAATTGACCGTGCGGAAAGCGGCCATACAAAATCTGGCGGGCGCCAGTTTTTCCATGAGCGGCAGCGCCGAAGGTTTTGCCGGCTCGCCCACCGGCAAGGCCAAGTTGCGGTTGCGGGCCAAATACCTGGACGGTCTGGCGCGGCTGGCCGGGGTTGAACTGCCCGTACCGCCCAAGCGCCTGAAAGGCCTGACCCTGGACGGCGACATATCCGGCGACGCCGACGGCC
>JAYGEB010000424.1:0-8125 GCA_046582595.1 Alphaproteobacteria bacterium
TCGTGTGCTCTTCCGATCTAATATATTATGTCATGCGTGAGATTGGAATCAGACCGGATCATCTTGCGGCCTTTGGGGCCTGGGGATGCTCCAGCCTTGGGAACGGCCATGCGGGATGCAAATGTTACCGAGACCAACCAATTCGAGGCGCCGGCCCGAACCAGTGAAGAAGGTACGGAGCGGGCTCTGGCCCGCATCGCCGACTTCTCCGATCATTGGAGCCGCCATGGTTTCGGCATATTTGGCGTTTTTGAGCGGCGGGCGGGTTCATTGATTGGCTACTGCGGCCTCCGCTACAACGATGAATTCGACGGGGATTTACATATTTCGACCATGATTGACCGGCCCTTTTGGTCAATGGGTCTGGGTTCGGAAGTGGTTCGCCGGAATTTGGAGTTCGCCTTTCTGGAACTGGACCTTGAACCGGTTTATGCGGCGTCCCGGCCGATCCAGCTGGCAAGCATTCGGTTAATTGAAAATTTTGGCTTCCAAAGACTGCCCGACCGCATGCTGCGCCATTACCCCATGGCCTATGCCGCCTGTTCGAAGGAGGATTTTTTGGTCCAGCACGTGGCTTATCTGAAGAAGCGTCTGGCCGCCTTGGATCAAGGCCGGCCAGCGCCGATGGCGGCCGGCCTCATTAATGGCAATGGGGCTGCCGCCAATGGTTCCGCCGCCAATGGCGAGGCGGCCGCCAGGTCATGACGTAGGGACGATCAATCGCCGGCCAAAAATTGGCGGTAAGTCTATTCCCGCAGCACCAATGCGGCGACGCCCATGAAATGGGCGGTTTCCACATGGCCGGCCTGCCGCAAATGTTCGGCGATCTGGGTGATGGCCTCTTGCAGATCGTCGTCCGAAGCCGCCGGGTCCAGCGTCAACGGTGTCATCGTCTCGGCTGGGCCGGGGTTCATTTTATCCAGCATTGTCACTACCTCCACAATTCCAATGTGCCAAACGGCATCCGTCGGGCCGTGACAACGCTGCACCAATCCGGCAACGGTGTCGCCTACCCAAACAGGTGGGCACGAAATAGTGGCGATAGTGACGCGTGGTACGTTCGCTCCGGCGTGAGTTAAAGTTCAATTAGGCCCAGGCGAAACGCCTTGGCCACCGCCGCCGCCCGGTTGGTGACACCCAATTTTACCAATACATTGCGCACATGGAATTTGACCGTGTTCTCGCTGATGCCGCAAATTTCGGATATTTCCCAATTGCCCTTGCCCGCCGCGAGCCATTGCAGGCATTCCCCTTCGCTGACCGTCAGAGGGGCCGTGGTTTCATGCATACCCTGGTTGACGAATTTTTCGACGATGACCGCATGCAAATTATGGCTCATCAAAAAAACCAACGGCAAATAGGCATCGGTCATTTTCTTCGCATCCAATTTTCCGGCATTGGTGGAAGTACCTATGGCGCAGCGATCCCCATTTGGTTCCTTGATCCGCACCGAGACGCCGTGGGATAACCCGGCGCTGACCGCCTCGTCTTGCGCCTGCCGCGCCATGGCATTCAACTCCGTCCGATCCAGGACGTCCTGCCAGATAATCGGCAGATGGCCGCCGCGAAGAGACTCGCGGTAAATGGGGCAGTGGTTTTGATATTCCATTTCCCGATAGCGGTTTTCCCAGACCTTGGAAACCGTGGAATATCTCAAATACCGGGGCAGGTCGCCATCAATGCGTTGGGGCCGCCGGGTATAGCCCAATACCACATTCTGGTAGCCACGGCGGCGCACATGGCGTTGCGTGGCCGCAAGGCAATCTTCGGCGCTCGTGGCGACGTTCAGGTCAGCAAGATAATCGATAAGTTCGTTGGGCGTGCCGGCCACCGAACAAGTCCCAATTTATTGGCTCAAGGTCGGTTGATGATAAATGAAGTTAACGTACGCCAAAATAGTTTTATGACGAAATTTTGAAATTTCTACAAAATTACGAGAAAAAATAGAAAAAGTACCAATAAATACTAAATATATTTCAAGAATATTTCTCAATATTAGAAAATTTAGGAATCTTGCCCAACTTCATGTTATTTCGCATAATCAATATGACGGTTGCCGGCGGCCATTATTCCGCCGCCGTGGAGACATTTGTCTCAGGCGCGGCAAATTGATAGCCGCGGTCATGCTCCAGGGCGGGGATATGGTCCCGCGCCTTGGCCACCGCCGCAAGATCGATATCCGCCAGGCTGATGCCTTCCCCCGCGCCGCCGTCGGACAGCACCTCGCCCCAGGGCGCGACGATCAGGGAGTGGCCGTAACTGAGGCGCCCGGCGACATGTTCGCCGCACTGCGCCGCCGCGATCACGAAACAGCCCGTTTCAATGGCCCGGGCCCGCATCAGCACGTGCCAATGGGCTTCCCCCGTAACCTGCATGAAGGCGGACGGGATGACCAGGATATCGGCGCCCGCCTTGGCCAGATCCCGGTACAGGTGGGGAAAGCGCAGATCGTAGCAAATGCTCAGTCCCAGTTGGCCCCACGGCAGGGGCGTCACGACCGCCTCCGCGCCGGGGCGGTAGTTGTTGGACTCCCGCAGTTTCTTGCCGTTGGGCAGGTCCACGTCGAACATGTGAATCTTGTCGTAGCGGGCGGCGATGGCACCGGCGGGGCTGATCAGATACTGCCGGTTGGCCAGCCGCTCGT
The DNA here is from genome assembly GCA_046582595.1 of Alphaproteobacteria bacterium. Classification (GTDB taxonomy): domain Bacteria; phylum Pseudomonadota; class Alphaproteobacteria. Next base: position 2,645 of record JAYGEB010000424.1, read on the forward strand.
CCCCGTCTCCGTCTTCCAGAAGCACGGAGAGGGAGCCCGCCAGCAGCCAGGCCCCGGTTTCCACCGCCCATTCGCGGAAAGCGGCCAGAGCCGGATGCCGCGCCTCGACGAACGCCTTGGCGCGGATGTTGTCGCGGCCGACCTCGATCATGGCGGCGCATTCGGGCGTGGTGATGAAATCGGCCCCCGCCGCCCGCGCCTCGCGGATCATGCGGCCCAGGGAGGCGATGTTTTGATCCAGATCGTTGCTGGCGTTGATCTGCACACAGGCGGCTGAAAATACGGTCATGGTCTTATCCTTGCGGGCGAGATCAAACGGCATAAGAATGTAATCATTTTGATGCTGATAATTTGATCTATTTTAAAGTTTAGAGCAACTTGTCCGCGTTCGAATGAACGCAGGTCGCTCTAAGCAAAGGGTCCAACTGTTGCTGCTGTTCCAGGGCATAAAGCTCGTCGCAACCGCCCACATGGCGATCGCCGATAAAGATTTGCGGCACCGTATGGCCGCCACTGGCCCGCCGCATCATTTCCTGGCGGGCGCCGGGTGTCTTGTTCACGTCTATTTCGTCATATTTCACGCCCTTGCCGTCCAGCAGCTTTTTCGCGTGATAGCAAAACGGGCAAAATCCCGTGGTGTAAATGGTAACGTCGGGCATTCCTTATCCTTTGGTATTACAGTACGCGGGCCAGGGTCAACACATCGACCCGCCCAGCGCCATGGCGTTTTAATGTTCTCGCACAGGCTGACACCGTGGCCCCGGTGGTAAAGACATCGTCAATCAAAACCACGCGAGCACCCTTAAGTCGAGCCCTATCCGCCCCCCGAACGGCAAAAGCGCCACGCACATTACGATACCTCCCCGCCCGGCTAAGCCCCCCTGAGAGGCTGTCGCCCGGCCGCGCAGCAGCAGTTGGGGCAGGCAGGGCAGGCCGGTGTTCCGGGACAGGGCGTGGCCCAGCAGGGCCGCCTGGTTGTACCGCCGCCGGATCAGGCGCCAGCGGTGCAGGGGCACGGGCAGTATCAGGTCGGCCCCGGACCAGAACTCGGCCCCGGCGCGGGCCAGCCACTGGCCGAAGGCGGGCACGCCGTCAAGGCGGTCGCCATGCTTGAGACGCAGCATCAAGGTCCGGCTATGATCGTCATAGGCCAGCACGGCGCGGGCCCGGTCATAGTCCGGATGCCGGCGGCTGCAAGCGGCACACAGCGCCTCCCGCCCCTCGTCGTAGGGAAACGGAAATCCGCAGGCCCGGCAACAGGGCGGCTCCAGAAACCGAATGCCCGACCAACAGGGCGCGCAAAGATTACCCTGCCGATCCACCATGGCGCCGCAGCACAGGCATTGCGGGGGCAGCAAGGCGTCCAGAAACACCCGCCCCCCATGCTGAAGCCGGCGTCCGAATTTGCGGCCAAATCTGGCGCCGAGACGGCGGCCCATATTGGCCATTGGCATTTCCACCATCGCCCTGTAATGCTCCCGGCGTTATGCGATTTTGAGGAAGGCCAACATTATGGCACGTCTGGAGGACAAGGTCGCGTTGATCACGGGCGGCGGCGCGGGCATCGGCCGGGCGGCGGCGTTGCTGTTCGCCGAGGAAGGCGCGGCGGTGGGGATCGCGGAGATTGATGTGGAGGCCGGCTCGGATGTCGTGGCCGAGATCGAGGCAAGGGGCGGCCGGGCGCTGTTTGTCGCCACGGACATTGCCGAACCGGATGCGGTCGAGGGCGCCGTGCGCCAATGCATCGCCGCCTTTGGCGGCCTGGACATCGTCTATAACAACGCCGGCGGCCCGAGCGGGGATGACGGGGATGACGGTAAAATTCCGCATCGGGAGTTCTGGCGCGCCATCGGGGTGGATCTGTACGGCAGCTTTCTGACCTGCCGTTTTGCCATTCCGCATTTGATCGAACGGGGTGGCGGCGCCATTTTGAACACCACCTCGATCCGGGCCATGAAAGCCGTCCAAGGGGCGGATGCCCACACCGTGGCCAAGGGCGGTGTTTTGGCCCTGACCAAGACTCTGGCCCAGGAGTTGGCGGAACATAAAATCCGCGTCAATGCCGTCGCGCTCGACGTGGTGGCCGGCGAACGGAGCCCGGCGATGACGGGCGATGCCGCCGCCAAGTCCGTGGCCCAGGCCGCGCCCCTGGGCCACGGGGGACCGATCGAGGTGGCCCGCGCCGCGCTGTTTCTGGTCTCGGACGAGGCGCGCTGGATCACCGGGGCCATTCTGCCGGTGGACGGCGGCGCGGCGGCGGTCTAGGCCGGATCGATCCGTGCCGGGTCCGCCCAAAATATTCGACCGCCCTACCGTGCGCCGGCACAGGGACCGGGCGGCGGCGGGGCTGGCGGCGTACGATTTTTTGCTGCGGGAGGTGGCCGAACGCCTGGCCGATTGCCTGCTGGATTTCAAACGCGGCTTTCCCCTGGCCCTGGACCTGGGCTGCCATGGCGGGCAATTGGCCGGCGTTTTGGCCGGGCGCGGCGGCATCGAGCGTCTGGTGCAATGTGATCTGTCTCCCGCCATGGTGGGCCTGGTCTCCCCGCCGCGCCTGGTGGCGGATGAAGAGGCCTTGCCCTTTGCGCCGGCGCAATTCGATCTGATCCTCTCGGTACTGTCTCTCCATTGGGTCAACGATTTGCCGGGCACGTTGAGCCAAATCCGCCGTTGCCTGAAGCCGGACGGCCTATTCCTGGCCGCTATTCCGGGCGGCGGCACCCTGGATGAGCTGCGCCAGGCCCTGTTGGCGGCGGAGATGGCGGTTTTGGGCGGCGCCTCGCCGCGGGTTTCCCCTTTTGTCAGCGCCCATGACGCGGCCGCCCTGATGCAGCGCGCCGGTTTCGCCCTGCCCGTGGTCGATACCGACCGGATCGTGCTGTCCTACAAAGACCCTTTCGCCATGATGGCGGAACTGCGGGGCCTGGGCGAAGGCAACGCCGTTGCCGAACGCTCCCGCCGCTTCACGCCCCGAGCCGTGATCGAGGCCGCCGCGCACAATTATCACCGCGATCACGGCGAGGGGAATGGCCGTATCCCCGCAACCTTTCAGATCATCACCCTGACCGGCTGGGCGCCCCACGAAAGCCAGCAAAAACCCCTGACGCGCGGCAGCGGCCACCGGCCGTTGTCGGACGCCTTTTAGGGCAAATTTCAATGAATGGTCGTCGCCTGCGCGACCTAAGAAATTGCCTCAATTGCTCTGTTCCTATGAGTCCGAGCACATTTTCTTCGAATGCGCTCTCGTGCGCTTCGAGGCTTGGTGCAAAATTCCGTGGTCGGTCCGGCCCGAGCATATCGGCAAATTAATCGAGGGCATGCGCCTCGCGGACCCGCCAGAATCGTCCTCGCTGAACTTTTCGCCGCCACGGGTAGCAAACCATTCCATGCGCTGGTTTTATATGTCGGCCATGCCTTCAGCTTCGAGCATTAAATTAGGAAAACCTCATTTTTGCGTTTGCCCCTTAGCTGCCTTCACAATCGATCCGGCAGGCCGGCTATTTGCAAACCGCCAACAAAAAAATCCCAATCGCGTGGGTTCTTGAATGGCCACTTTCGCATCTCCCTCAAATTGAAATCCGGATATTTGGCAATTAGCCGCTCGCTAATGCGGCGAGCTTCATCTAAATCGTTGGCATGAGCTGCGGCAGAAATCATCGGCAGCAAAATGTTTGGAACATCAACAACCATGCGGTCGGCACGACGACACCAATCCAGCGCCTCTTTGAAGCGCTTGGCCAGCACCAGGCCTGCCGCAAAATAGGGGACGCAAAATGGATACAAACGATTTGATTTGAACACCTGAACCGCCTTGAGCTGGGCGTCCAGTCCAATTTCCAGTTCACCGGAAAGGACCATGGCATTTCCAAAAGCGCTGAGAGCCTGAACCTGATTTGGTGTTACCTCCAGCGCCCTTTCCGCCGCTAGTATGGCTCCGTCATAGTCTTGTTTGAAGTCCAGAAGTAACCAAGACATCGTGACAAAGGCGAAATCGTTTTCGGGATAAAGTCGGGTTGCCCGTTGAGCGAGATCTAGACCGACAAGCCGATCTTGTTCGCTTTCGTGGCGCCAACCGCAAATAGTTTGAGCCAAATAGCTACAAGCGGACATCGTAAGGGCGCCCCTGTTATCCGGGTTCCGTGCTAAAACGATTTGGCACATTCTTCGAAGCGATAAATAGCTTTCCACCTGAGGAGTGAAGAAACAAGCCGCCGCCTGGCTTAACAGAGTGTCGGTGTTTAGGCTTTCCAACGGTCCTTCGAAATTCGCCAACTGTAAGCGCTCAAAATCCAATATAGCGAACCGTGTGAACGCATAAATTTTACGCGCTATGTCATCCTCTGCCGTAAATTCATCATCGAAAGTGCCGTCAAATCTTTCCGCTTTGAACAGCTCGCCGGATTTCTGATCGAGCAAGCGGATGGTCGCGCGGTAACGATCTTGCGCGATTTTCAACGTACCTTGTATCAGCAAATCGGCTCGGTCTTCGTCGGCTATTACAGTAACCTTAGATTGATTTGCGAGCGCAATTCGTACAGCTTCATTGACACCTTCGCAAATTTCGGAACCGACTTCGTCTCCGCCGCCAACCAACAAGCCGGGAAAAGCAATCATGAGAACGCCGTCCATTGACGAACCCGAGAATTGGCCCGTTTCCGATCCAAGCGTTTGCTCCGCGGGCCAGCGCCAAACTCTTATTGAGCGTTCTATGCCTTTCAGTTGGCGTTCTTCGCCACTTACAAAGTTTTGTGCGGTGGCGTGATCCAAACTGTTTTGCGCCGTATCCGAAATTAGGATTTGCCCCGGCGCGGCTATCGATTCCAGTCGCGCCGCAACATTGACCCCGTCACCAAAAACGTCCTCGTTTTCAAAGACAACATCGCCAATATGGACACCCATTCGCAGGCGGATTGTGTCGTGATCAACAAGTTTCGTTTGCACTGCAATTGCGGCTTCAACGGCGTTGGAGATGCTCGAGAATTCAACGATCCAACCATCACCCATACTCTTTACGACATGACCGCCGTGCTCTTCGACAATTGGGCGAAACGACTCATCTCGCAATTCGCGTAAAACAGCAAGCGTACGCTGTTGGTCTTCTGCCATTTGACGTGTGTAATCGACCACATCAGCGACCAGGATGGCTGCAAGTCGGCGCTCCATGGAAATCGTCTCCCTTCATGGAAAATCTTATCCGATTAGGTGTGAAAGTCTAGACGCCAGAATGACTGCTGTTGGCACTCTTCGAGCTTGAACTGGCCTCAAGTCCATTTCCGGTCCGCACTTGATATCGAGCCTGAAGATGGCAAAACGCCGTTGCTCGATGCCGTTGACTCAATTTCGAGTAACCGGCTGAAAATCGCCCCGTCTCCTTATTATGCATGAATAGTGATAGGTCGCCAAGTAGCTGATTATAAACACTTTGCTAATTACATAGTTGTTACATATATAAAATTAACCCTTGATTTCTAACGATAATTC
>JAYGEB010000466.1:0-6291 GCA_046582595.1 Alphaproteobacteria bacterium
AGTTGATGGCCGGCTCGAGGCGGCTGATAAATTCGCCCGGCACCACGATGTCGGAAAAGGCCTTGGCGATATCTTCCTTTGAAATGTGCTCTCCGGCGATGCTTTGGGAGCGGATACGGGCCTGATATTGCTCCTATCGGACCGGCGCGGGGCCAAAATATAGATTCTGGTTGCAAGCATCCTGGGCCAGTTGCTGGCCGTCCTTGGTCAATTGATAGCGCACCGCCGCGCCGGCGCCGGCGCCGGAGGAGCCGACCGCATAGATCAGTTTCCGCTCCACCATTTCCTGGGCAATGGCCGAGACGATGTTGTCGGGCAGCTTTATGGCCTGGGTAATTTGAGCAATATCCTCCAGGTTCTCCAGAAACATGCCCTTGGCTAACAGGTTGATGAGGAAGGCCTGATCGAGGCCCGTGTCCTCGATTTTCGTTGGCGCCATGGGCGCGCCGATACCGCCCGGCGCCGCCATCGCGGCTTGTTCCTGTGCTGGCTGCGCTTGTGCCGGTTGTGCTGGTGCCGCCTGTTCCATGGCCAATCCCCCCGCTAGGTACCCATCAAATTATATTGCGTCCTCGAGTCATTGTTGATGATAGTCCAGACTTGGCCGTACGGGGAACCTTGAATCTAAGGGCATTTGAGGGCATGGGCCACGGCTTTCCCCATGGGCATGGCTTCTCCCAATGGCGGCGGGTACACTTCGATCCATGGTGGAAGGGACCCAACGTAGATTGGCGGTGATCGTGCAGGCGGACGTAGTGGGCTATTCCCGCCTGATCGGCCTGGACGAGGAAGGCACCCTTGGCCGTTTGCGCGCCCACCGCGCGGAATGGATCGACCCCAAGATTTCCGAACATGGCGGCCGCATCGTCAAAACCATGGGCGATGGCGTGTTGCTGGAATTTCCCAGTGTCGTCAACGCCACCTGCTGCGCCATTGATATTCAGTCCGGCATGCGGGAGCGCAACGCCGCCCAGAGCGACGGCCAGCGCATCGATTTCCGTATCGGCATCAATCTGGGAGATGTGGTCGTCGATGATGACGACATTCATGGCGACGGCGTCAACGTCGCCGCCCGGTTGGAAGGCTTGGCCGAACCTGGCGGCATCTGTCTCTCGCGGGCGGCGCGCGATCAGGTGCTGGACCGGATCGAGGCGTCCTTGAAAGACATGGGCGAGATCAAGGTCAAAAACATCGCCCGGCCCATTCAGGTCTTCAAAGTGGTTCTAGAAGGCCAGGCCGCGCCCAAGGGCTTGGCCCGCCTGCCACGTTTCCACCGCCGCGGCATCGCGGCCGTGTTGGCCGTCGTCATTGCCTTTTATTCCCATGACATTTGGTTTGGCGGCGAGTTGCCGAACCAACCATCGGTCGCGGTCCTGCCATTCGAGAATATGGTGGCCGAAGCTAGACGCGCCATTACCCTGGCCCCCAACAACCCGGAAGGATTTGAGGCCCTTGCCAGCGCACTGGTCTATTTGGGTCAGCCAGTAGAGGCATTGGAGAATTTGGCCATTGCGGAGCGTCTTGCCCCGGAAAACCGGAAGGCAAATTGGCTTGTACGCGGAATGGCGCATCTTTTCCTGGGCGACACCGAAAAAGCGGCGCGAAATTTCGAAATGTCCATCGCCGCCCGGCCTAATTCCACTCGGACGTATTCTTGGTTGATTTCCGCTTACGGACACGCAGGCAGATCAGCGGACGCCAAGGCCGCCATCGCAAAATTGAATTCGCTGCGGAAGGCGGAAGGCACGGAGCGGTCGACGCTGGGACATGAGAGCGGACGGGTCAAACTAAAACGGGACAAGGACAAGGCATACTATTTGCTGGGCCTGAAGAAGGCCGGCTTTCCCATTGCCACGGGAAATTAGAGAGCAATTCGCCGACAGGACAGGGAGTATCACCATGGGCGCGGCCATCACCGCGTTCGACCATCCGGCGGCCTGAATGGCCACCGACTTCGCGTCCAAGAAAGACCTGACAATCGAACTCGACGGACGCCACCTCTCGGCGCTGGAAGCGGCACTGGCCGCGCTCAAGTCGGAGACCCGCGAACATGGATCGGTCACGCGCGAGCGCTTTCCCCTTGAGGGAATTGCCGGCGATGTCGGCGCCTGGCGCGAGGAAGTTCTGCGAGGACGCGGCTTCATCATCCTGAACGGTTTCCCGGTGGCGGACATGCGTTTGATGTATCTCGGCCTTGGCAGCCATTTCGGCCGGCCCACCTCGCAAAGCCCGCTGGGCGATCTGATCGGCGAGGTCGTCAATATCGGCGGCACGGACCGCCAGGAGCGCGCCTAACGCAACAGCCGGCGGCTTTCATTGCACACAGACCGCTGCGACCATCTTGCCATGTTGTGCGTCCGCCCCGCCCTCGCCGGCGGATTGAGCGGTTACGCCAGCGGGCTGACCGCCCACAACATTGTCCTGGAAGAGCGTCCGGACCTGAGCGAAGCGCTCTATCGCGGCTATCGCCATCACTGCTTTGGCCAACAGGCGCCCGGCGAAGCGCTGGTAACGGAGGAACGGATCCCAATCTTTTCGGTCGCCGGGGGCGTGCCGTCAATCATCCTCATCCGCGGCTATATCGATCTTGCCGTCCAGGAAGGCCATGTCCAGCTCGGCGATGTTGAATTGGCAGCGCTGGATTTCCTCGAGGCCGTTACAGAGCGCCGGGATGTGAAGTTGGAGTTCATGATGGAGCCGGGTGAACTCAGCATCGCCAACAATTGCCTGTTGCTGCATGATCGATCGGCGTTCAAGGACACCGACGTTCCGGCCGGAAAAAGGCTGCTGTTGCGGCTTTGGTTGCGCGAGGACGGCCGCCCGATGGCGCCGGGCGTGTTGGTCCACAAGGGAGAGGCCGGCATCGTCGCGCAATCCGGCAAGGGAACCTACTACACGCCCGACGCCGGCTCCGCTTGAGACAAAAACGGGAATCCGGCCAGCGTGATGCCGGATTCCATATTGAATGATTTGGGTCTGGCTCTCTTCGCTCACGCTTGTGCGCAAGAGCGCACCGCTCCGCGCGGGCGGCGCATAAGCGCCGGGCCGCCGTCGCGGCCTTGAGCGACCATTTCAATCCCGAAAATGCTCTATTCTTCTCGACCCAGGGAGGCCATCAGCTCGCGCCATTCACGGGGGGCGATGCCGCAATCCTTGGCGCTGACCTGTTCGCCGGCCAGCATGCGCTTGACCGCTTCCAGCCCGGCGCGGGACAGATGCGCGCCGCCCAGGCGGTAATCCTCGAACGCCTCCGCCGTCATGGGCACCCAGGCGCGCAGGGCCTCCAGCATGGCGTCGGCATAGACCCGTATCTCATATTGTGCATGAGGATCGGCCCGTAACGACAAGAAATGCAACAGATTATGAAGATTGCACTTCCAATACCATTCGGTGTAAATGTTCAGCGTCAGGTTCATGCGGGCCAACTCGCGAGCCAGGCCGCGGCGTTTTGGATCGATGACATTGCCCTCGTCATCCTCGTTCAGCATTTCCTGGTAATCGGCATAATTCCGCGCCGCGTCCTCGCGCAGGATATCCAGTACCCGCTCGGCTTCCTCGCCCTGAAGCACCCCGCCCCGGCCCTGACGGTTGTCCCGCGATTGGGTGGACAATTGCTCCGGCAAGGGAATGTAAAATTCCCGGTTCAGAATGGAATAACGGGCCGAATATTCATTGACCGAGGCGGTGCGGTGACGGATCCACTGCCGGGCCACGAAGACCGGCAGTTTGACGTGGAATTTGATCTCGCACATCTCGAACGGCGTGGTATGGCGATGGCGCATGAGATAGCGCAGCAGGCCCCGGTCTTCGGAAACCTTGCGCGTGCCCCGGCCGTAGGAAACGCGGGCGGCCTGCACCACGGCCCCGTCGTCGCCCATGTAATCAATGACCCGGACAAAGCCCTGGTCGAGCACGGGAAGGGGTTTGTACAGCATCTCCTCCAAGGCCGGGACCACGGCGCGCCGGGTTTCCGCAGCCTGGCCGCGAAGCTGTTCAATTTCCTGAATTTGGGCGTCATTGACCGGCATCGGGCGCTCCATGACCGTTGGAATTCTGCGTCGGGACGACGGTCTTAACATAGCCCCCGCGCGGCGCCATACAATTCCTGATCCCCACCGCCCCGGCGCGGCGCCAGCGGATTTTCCAGGCCCTTTAAATTGACGCCGAAAAAGCCTATATATGGGCTGCCGGCTTGTCCGGCTATGACGCTAAACGCTTTGCGGAATAAACGTTGCGGACCCGGGGGCGGTACCCGGCGCCTCCACCAGGAGTGCATCAAGGTTTGCATTGATGGCGAATCATGAATGTTTTGGGCTCGCCACCAAACATTGATGCGTTGCTGATGGGGGCGAAACAGGATCGACGCGCGTAATAAAGGCATGGTTTGCGTTCGGCATGGCTCCGCCGATATCGGGCTATTTCTACAAGTGCCAATGATAATGAAATGGTGCTCGCTGCCTAGAGAAAACAGGTAAGCGCGGTTTCGGGGGGCACCGGGCAACAGAAGCCCCCCACTAAACCTTTTTCGTTGACGCGACTGCGCTGACGCGCGCGGCTTGGCGGTGCCGGTCAAACCGCAAAGGCGCTAAACCCCTGGACCCGCCGTCAGGCATGGGCTATGTCCGCAAATCAAGAACCAACAAAAGGCCGGGGGTAATGGCCCAGGATCTGATGCAGTACGGCCAGATGGTCGAAGACAGCCTGCGCGGCGTGGTGCGGCAGGCCCTGAAGCGCGCGGCCACGGACGGCCTGTTGGGCGAGCATCATTTCTATATCGCCTTCAAGACGCAATTCCCCGGCGTCGTCATTCCCGATCACCTGGGCCTGCAATATCCCGAAGAGATGACCATCGTCATTCAGCACAAATTCTGGGGCCTGGAGGTGAGCGAGGAGGCTTTTGAAATCACCCTGAGCTTTAACGGCCAGGGGCAGCATCTGTATATTCCGTTTCAGGCCATGACCTCGTTCCTGGACCCCAGCGTCCAGTTCGGCCTGCAATTCGGCAAAGGGGAGGAGGCCGGCGGGACGGAGTTGGAATCCGCCACCACCGAAGCCGAGCCCGCCGCCGAGCCCGCGACCGCGCCGAAACCCGGTCCGGATGCTGGCAAACCATCGCAAGGCGGCAAAAACGGCGGCAACGTGGTCACCCTGGACACCTTCCGCAAAGACTGAAACCACGACCACGAGCGCCCGGAAGACGGCGCGCCGCCACCGCCCATGCCTTCTCCGGGAATTCAGGCACTGTCGGAATACTTTACACATTTGATGCATGGTTCCCGCCACACACGCCGCAACCCATTGATTTCATTAATCTTGAATTGCTGGCATGAAATTTGCATACCCCTTAATAGTAGTTAAATTACTGTTAATATTAGTAGGCATAACGGTCGATTAGTGCCGGTGCATGGTGAAATTGGAGGGTACGGAATGTTGGCTGCCTGGCAATTAAGAGGTTGGGGCATTTCCGGACCAGGCGGGCGGCGGAATAAATCGCGGCCGGCGAATTTCCTTGCCATGGCGGCGCTGGTGCCCCTGATCAGCCTGGCCGCGCCCACGGCTCAGGCGATGTATATCAGCCTTGGCGACCTGACCACGCCGGAGACGATTGGCGATGGTTTGCACGCCTCGGAATTCTCGACGTTAGGTTCGTCCTGGCTGCCGGACGCGAACACCGCTGATTTTCTGCCCGCAAATCCAAGTTTAATCGCCGGTCCGGGCGGCGCGACCTGGAGCCTGATGGGCGCGGGATTTGGCGACGTGACCATAAATGCACTCGACTCCTCGGACCATTCAGGATCCACTTTGGTGATCTCTACCCTGGAAGGAAGTTTGGGGAGCCAAACCGTCGCCGGCATCGTCGGCGCGGCGCTGGACACATGGGCGGCGGTATCTTTATTCACCAATCTGGGTCAGGTCGCGGATGGTAACGTCGGCGTCGGCGCAACCGAGGCATCGGACGGTCATTTGGGCGATATTCGCGTCGCCGCCTGGGATTTTAATGCGTCCAATATTCTAGCCCATACATTTCAGCCGGGGACGGAAGCAATTTTTGACGACGGCACGATTGCCGGTGATGTGCATATTAATTCCACGGCTATCACATGGGTCGATAATGCCTCGGCGGGTGCCTTTGAGTTTGATTTGCTCACCGCCATGCTGCATGAAACCGGTCACGCCCTTGGTCTCGGTCATTCCGATGATTCGCTGTCGGTAGTCGTCTGTTAAGAAGCGGCTCTGAGTGCTGAGAACGGTATCATGGCGGCCCAAATGGCGGCGATGATTTTGCCCAAC
>JAYGEB010000283.1:0-5373 GCA_046582595.1 Alphaproteobacteria bacterium
CGACGACCTAACCGGTCACGCCGAACGCGAGGGCGTTTTTATCGGCGAGCGGCTCGGGCAAATTCAGGCGCGCCACGACGTCATCGGGGATGTGCGCGGCAAAGGGCTCTACCGCCTGCTCGATATCGTCAAGGACTGCGCCAGCAAGGAACCCGACGCGCGGATGGCCGAACGCATCCGCTATCACGCGCTGGCCGAAGGGTTGTTGTTGATCGTCGTGAAGAATTACGTTCGTTTTTGTCCGCCGACGATCGTCACACGCGCCGAACTCGACGACATCCTGGGCCGTCTCGAAGCCGCGATAACGCGCGCCGAGGAAGGCGGCCCCCGCACTACCGACATCGCCGCGTCCAGTTCTCTGGCGAGCAACAGCGCGGTGCGGTAGCAGAAGACGGGCCACGACGCATGAGACGAAATGGGTCTAAAGGCCAAGCACCAGTTTCGCCATGATGTTGCGCTGAATTTCGTTGGAGCCGCCGTAGATGCTGGCGGCCCGGTCGTTGAGATAGCGCGTGGTGACCGACATTTCATCGCGTTCGCCGATGGGCGGCAGATTGGCGCCAGCCAGGCGTTCCTCGGGCTGATGGGGTGATGCGTAATAGGCGATGGCCCGCAGCGCCAGCTCGCTGACCGCCATTTGCACCTCCGTGCCCCTGGTCTTCAGCAAGGACGAGGCCGGGCCGGGGTGGCCGCGTTTGACCATCTCGGCCATGGTGCGGTGCTCGGTGTATTCCAAGGTGGTCAACTCGATATCCAGGGCGGCAAGGGCCTTGGCGAAAGCCGGGTCGGCGCGGAGGCTTTGGCCATCGCCGTTGCGCCGCCCTTCCGCCAGGACCCGGATAACTTCCAGGTGAACGCGCAGGGCGGCGGACTGGGCGGCCGCGCCGCGCTCAAATTCCAACAGATACTTGGCCACGGTCCAGCCGTCGTTCTCGGCCCCGATGCGGTTGGCCTGGGGCACCCGCACATCGACGAAGAATACTTGGTTGAATTCGTGATCGCCGCCCATGATATGGATCGGCTCCACCGTGATGCCGGGGCTGTCCATTTCCAGCAATAGAAAGGTGATGCCCGTCTGCGGCTTGCCGGTGGTGGAGGTGCGGACCAGGCAGAACATGCGGTTGGCGTTATGGGCGTTGGTGGTCCATATCTTGGCGCCGTTGATGATGTAATCTTCGCCGTCGGCGATGGCCCGGCATTGCAGCGACGCCAGGTCGGAGCCGGCGCCCGGTTCCGAATAGCCCTGGCACCAGACATCCTGGCCGGACAGAATGCGCGGCAGATAATGGGCCTGCTGTTCGGCGCTGCCGTGGCCCATGATGGCCGGGCCCACCATGCTCAAACCCAGGGGCGAGAGGGGCGGCGCGCCGGCCCTGGCGTATTCCGTGGCGAACAAATAACGGCGCATGGGGTCCCAGCCGGGGCCGCCATGTTCTGCCGGCCAGGACGGCGCGGCCCAGCCCCGGCCATGCATGATCTTGTGCCATCGCTGGGTCGCGCCATGTTCCGCCAGAATGGTGGTGGACAGCCGTGCCGCCTCGCGGATGTCGGGGCTCAGGTGGTCCGCCAGAAAGCCGCGCACCTCGGTTTGAAAAGCCCGCAGGTCGTCCGAAAGTTCAATATCCATGATCCGTCATCCATTATCTATTGCCTCGCCTCTTATTCAGCCGCCAAATCACGGGCGATGACCAGCTTTTGAATGTCATTGGTGCCCTCGTATATGCGCGCCCCACGCACGCTGCGGTAAATACGCTCCACCGGAAAATCCCGCAGATAACCATAGCCGCCCAGGGTCTGAATGGCGTCGGAGCAGACCGCCTCGGCCATGTCGGTGGCGAACAGTTTCGCCATGGATGCTTCCTCGAGGCATTTTAGCCCGGCGTCCCGTAGGGCGGCGGCATGCCAGATCAACTGACGGGCGGCCTCCAGTTGCGTCGCCATGTCGGCCAGGCGGAAGGCCACGGCCTGGTGTTGCATGATCGGTTTGCCGAACGTCTCCCGCGTTTGCGCATAGGCCAGCGCCACCTCATACGCCGCCCGCGCCATGCCCAGGGCTTGCGCCGCGATCCCTATGCGCCCGCCTTCCAGATTGCCCAGGGCTATGCGGTAGCCCTGGCCTTCCTCGCCCAGCAGGGCGTCGGCGGGCACGGCCATGTCGTTGAAGGCCAGTTGCGCGGTGTCGGAAGCATTCTGGCCCAGCTTTTTCTCTACCCGCACCACCTCGTAGCCCGCTGTGTCCGTGGGCACGATGAAGGCCGAGATGCCGCGCTTTCCCTTGCCTGGATCGGTGACGGCGAAGACCAGGGTCAAATCGGCGTTCTTGCCCGTGGTGATGAACTGCTTGCCGCCGTTGATCACGTAGCCGTTGCCCTGGCGCACCGCGCGGGTGGTCAAGGCGCCGGCGTCGGAGCCGCCCTTGGCCTCCGTCAGGGCGAAGGCGGAGAGCAGCTCCCCCTGGGCCAGGGCACGCAGATAACGTTGTTTCTGCGCTTCCGTGCCGTATTCAAGGATCGGCATGCAGCCGACCGAATTATGGCCGCTCATGACGATGGCGACGGCGCCGTCGCCGGCCGCGATCTCCTCCAGCGCCATGGCATAGGTGATATAATCCAGGCCGGCCCCGCCCCATGCCTCCGGCACGGTCATGCCCATCAGCCCCAATTCGCCCATGGCCTTGAAGACCTCCCGGGGAAAGAACGCCTCGTCCTCCCACTGGGCGGCGAAGGGCGCGATCCGTTCCCTCGCGAAGGCCCGCGCCATATCGCGGATCATGACCTGTTCGTCCGTGGGGATCATGGTCAGCGGGGCTGAAACTTGCGGAAGTCAGGCTTGCGTTTTTCCCGGAAGGCGGCCACGCCCTCCTTGGATTCCGCCGTTTCATAATAAGCCTTGACCGATTGGAAGCCGAGCACGCCCAAGCCGCGGATATGCTCCGTTTCCGCGTTGAAACTGCGCTTGGCGATGGCCAGGGCGGTGGGGCTTTTGGCCATGATTTCCTGGCACCAGGCGTCCACCTCCTCGTCCAGCTTGTCGAACGGCACCACGGCGTTGACCAAACCCATCTCCAGCGCTTCTTGGGCTGAATAGCGGCGGCACAAATACCAGATTTCACGAGCCTTTTTTTCGCCCACCAGACGGGCCAGATAGGCCGTGCCAAAGCCCGGATCCACCGAACCCATGGCCGGGCCGACCTGGCCGAAGATGGCGTTGTCCGAGGCGATGGTCAGATCGCACAGCACATGAAAGACGTGGCCGCCGCCGATGGCGTAACCGTTCACCCTGGCGATCACCGGCTTGGGGATATCGCGGATGATGGTGTGCAATTCCTCCACCGGCATGCCGGTGGTGCCCCGCCCGCCATAGCTGCCTTCGTGGGAATCGCTGGATTGATCGCCGCCCGTGCAAAACGCCTTGTCCCCCACTCCGGTCAGGACCACGACGCCGATGTCGGGGTTCCAGCCGGCAAGGTTGAAGGCGGTGATAAGTTCTTCGGCCGTTTGATTACGGAAGGCGTTGTATTTTTCCGGACGGTTGATGGTGATCGTGGCGACGCCATCCTTTTCCGTATAGATCAGATCCTCGAAATCCATGACCTTTTCCATGGCCATCAGCCGTGCATGGTCAGGCCGCCGGAGACCGAAATGGTCTGACCGGTGATGTAGGAGGCATCGTCCGAGAGAAAGAACGAGACCAGGCCGGGATAGTCCTCGGGCTCGGCCACCCGCTTCATGGGCACCGCGCGTTCCAGGGCGGCCACCAGTTTCGGGCCTTGTTGCGCCAGCAGCGGCGTATTGGTGGGGCCGGGACAGATGGTGTTCAGGGTCACGCCCTTGCGGGCCAATTCCCGGCTCATGGTCTTGGAAAATGCGATCAGCCCGCCCTTGCAGGCGGCGTAGACCGCTTCGCCCGACGAGCCGACCCGGCCCGCGTCGGAGGAGATATTGACCACCCGCCCGGCGCCCCGCTCGGACATGCCCTTCAAGACCACGTGGCACAAATTCAGCGGGCCATACAGATTGATCGCCACCACCTTGTGCCAAAGTTCCAGATCCGTATCCAGGAACGGCATGGATTTGTCCCAACCGGCGTTGTTGACCAGGCCATCCACCGGGCCGCAATCGCCCTCGAACGACGCCACGGTGCTTTCGACCACGCCATGGTCGGAGATATCGCAGGCATAGCCATGCGCCGTGCCCCCCGCCGCGCTGATCTTCCCGGCCACGTCATTGGCGCCCTCGCTGTTCAGATCGAAGATCCCGACATTGCAGCCCTCCTCGCCCAAACGCAGGCTGATGGCCTGGCCAATGCCGCTGGCGCCGCCCGTAACGATGACATTCTTGCCCTTTAATCCACGCATTTCGGTGTTTCCTCTTCCCTGTCATTGAATTTCGTCCGAAGATAAATGCAAACAATGTGCGAGTCTCGAAATTGTTGCCGGGCGCTATATTCCGCCGCATTTCGCGGCACCATGAAAAGGAGTAGATAGATATGGCCGTTCGTTTATTCGCCATGACCTGTGGCTGGCTGAGCGTACCCATGCGCGTGGTCCTGGATGGGGAGGAGGGTGAATTGCGCGTGCCGGTGCCCTGCTATCTGATCGACCACCCCAAGGGCCAGGTATTGTTCGACAGCGGCATCCACACGGATTTGCAGGATCCGCAAGACGACCGGGCGGCGCTGCTGGTGAAACGCTTCAAGGCCGAATTCAAGGTGGGCGAGGAACTAGAGCAATTTTCAATAAATCGAGGTCGCTTTCGCGCCCGAAGTGATTGGTTCAATTGCTCTATTCTTAAGAGTCTGAGCGCATTTTCTTCGAATGCGCTCTGGGCGCGCGCCTGGAACACTTTGATGTCGATATTGAAAAAGTGCGTTATCTGGTCAATTTCCACCTGCATTTCGATCATGCGGGCGGCAACCATCAGGTCAAGAACGCGCAACTGGTGATACAGCACCGGGAATGGCACGCCGGCCATGACGCCGATCTCATGGCCGCCAACGGCTACGTGGCGGCAGATTACGATCACGGCCATGACCTGAAGCTGGTGGAGGGCGAGCATGACCTGTTCGGCGACGGCAGCGTGGTCTGCGTGCCCACCAACGGCCACACGCCGGGGCACCAATCATTGCAGGTTCGATTGGCCGGCGGTGATGTATTGCTGACCGGCGATGCCTGCTATCTGCGCCAGACCCTGGAAAACCTGCATCTCCCCGCATCCTGCATGACCGCGGGGAGATGCTGGACAGCCTGCGCCGCATCCGCGCCCTGCAAACCGCCGGCGCGCGGATTTTCTGTGGCTACGGCCCGGAATTCTGGAAGACCGTGCCGCAAGCCCCGGCGGAGATTGTTTGATCCGTGCCTATCGGGTTAACGCG
>JAYGEB010000013.1:0-8230 GCA_046582595.1 Alphaproteobacteria bacterium
CGCCGTCGAGGCCCTGGGCGCCGCCGGCCTGAACGTGGAATGGCACGTCAGCCAAGGCGCCGGCCACACCATCGCCCAAGACGGCCTGGACCTGGGAATGGAATTCCTGCGGCGGAATTTCTAAATCTTCTCACGATCCGCATAGCCTCGCATGGCCTCATCCATGCGGCCCGAGGCCACGATCAGGGCGTTGCCCAGTTTGCCCATTTCCAAGGCATCGAGCAGGGGCATGTTGCGGGCGGCGCGGTGGCCCTCCTTGGTCATGCGGACGGCATCGGGGTCCAGCGCCGCCAGGTTGGTGACAAATTGCCGGGCCACCTGGTTCAGGGCCTCCGCGCCCTCCACCAGGCGGTTGATCAGGCCCACCTCGTACAGACGCCGGGCCGGGATCAAGTCGCCGAACATGAGGAATTCCAGGGCCAGACGCGGGCCGACCAACTGGCTCAGCACCGGTGTGTTGATGGCTGCGGGAAAGCCCCGGCGCATCTCCAGGGCGCCGAACTGCGCTTCTTCCTCGGCCAGGACGAAATCGCAGATCATGGCCAGGGTGAAACCGCCCGCCACGGCATAGCCCTCCACCACCGCCACCGTGGGCTTGGACATGCGGTGCAGCAGGCGGTTGACCTTGGTCCAGGTTTCATCCGCCGCCAGGGCGGCGGCGAGGTCACGCTCGGGCGGCCGGGTCAAATCCCGCCCGGCGCAGAAATTGCCCCCGGCGCCGCGAATGACCAGACAGCGGGTGCTTTGCTCGGCCTCCGCCTCCTCGATTGCCTGGATCAGGCCGTCGATCACGCCGGCATCAAGCGCATTGCGCCGTTTCGGACGATCGAGTACAAGGGTGGTTACGCCGTCCCGCTTACCAATCCGCACCATGGCTCAACTCCACGAATAGAAATTCCCAAGGCCTTGATAGTGACCCAGGCAAGGTTTCGCTGTCCAGGCCCGGCGAAGCATGGAATGATCGGCCTTCACAACAGCGATTCTCAGAATTCCTTGTATGCCTGGTATGCCCGAAAAACAGCTTTACCTGATCCGCCATGGCCACACGGTTTGGAATGGCCCGCCCCTGCGGTTTCAAGGGCAAATGGACAGCTCCCTCTCTGAAATTGGACGCAACGAGGCCATCGCCTTGGGCCGGCGCATGCCCTATCAGCCCGATCGCGTCATCTCCTCGCCGGCCCTGCGTTGCCGGCAAACCGTGGCCTGCCTCTTTAACCGCCAACCCGACGCCATAGAGCCGCGCTGCATTGAAATTGGCCTGGGCTGGATGGAGGGCATGCTGGCCTCGGAGGCCGCCGAGCGTGACCCAACCGCCGTCCGGACCTGGCAGGAGGCGCCCTGGGAGGGCGCGCCGTGGGGCGGGGAAAGCCTGGCTGATCTACAGCAACGCGTGGTCGCCGGCGTGGCCGACATCGTCGCCGGCATCGAACCGGGCGAGCGGGTTTTTCTCGCCGTCCATGGCGGCGTCCTGCGCACCTTGTTCTGCTACGTCAATGACCTGCCGCTGAGCGAATATTGCAATATTCCCATGGCCAATCTGACCCTGTTTGAACTGGCCGCCGAGACCTTGGTCAGGGGCGGCCGCGGCATCCGCCAAGTCCGTCCCGAAGATATGTTGTAAAAAGAAAGGAAAAAGCCATGGCAAAAGGTTATCTGATCGCCCAGATTGATGTTCATGATGGGGACGCCTACGCCAAATACACCGCCCAGACCCCCGGCACCGTCGCCAATTTCGACGGCAAATTCATCGTCCGCGCCGGACAATGGGAAAGTTTGGAGGGCCCCGCGCCGGGGCCGCGGATGGTGGTGATCGAATTCCCCAGCTATGCGCGGGCCAAGGAATGGTACAATTCGGAAGAATATCAAGCCATCATCGGCCTGCGTCAGGCCGCCTCAAGTGGCAGCGCCTTTATCGTCGAAGGCGCTGATTGAGGGCGCGGGTGGCCTGGCGTTCAACCCTGGTTGAAAACGCTCCAGACCGTTTTCGGCATCGAATTACGCAGACAAGGCTGCGACCGCAGCCCGGCGCTTATGCGCCGCCCGCGCGGAGCGGTGCGCTCTTGCGCACAAGCGTGAGCGAAGAAGACGAGACATGATTTGATGAATATCGAAAAAATCTAGCGGTCTTGCGGGGCAATATCCTTTATCCGCGCGGTACGAGTTCCGATGTCTTCCTTGCCATACGACAGGCCGTGCCGTTGCCGCGAAGGCGGGTGCTTCTCAAGCGACAAGCCTGGGCGCCATTCTGTCGCCGGACGGATTGGGCGCGGCGCGAAGCCACCGCCGCAATTGGGGCAAACATTTTGCAGGTGGTAATCAACGCACTCGGCGCAAAATGTGCATTCATAGGTACAGATACGGGCGATCGTGGAGGCGGGCGGTAAATCCCTATCGCAATATTCGCAGTTCGGTCGCAGTTCCAAGGCCATGAGCGCGTCTCCATTTCGATGTTATTATTTTAAATGCGTCGACGTAGTAACTATTTAAACATGTGTATTTCGCGGAAAATAAAAACATTAATTACTACGTCACCGTATTAATATTTCAGCCTTTTGGGACGAAGGGGTGGGTGGAGGACAGACCGCCGTCGACGGCGAAGGCTTGGCCGTTGACATAGGAGGCTTCGTCGGACGCCAGGAACAGCGCCATGTTGGCGATCTCCTCGGGTTCGCCGTTGCGCCGGGTGGGGTTGAGCTGGCCGATCTTGCCGTCCGTGCCGCGGGCGCGGGCGCGATCGAAGGTCGGTTTGGTCATGCCGGTCTCGATCAGGCCGGGACAGATCGCATTGAACCGCACCCCGGTGGCGAAAAATTCATTGGCCATGGTTTGCACCAGGCTGACGACACCGGCTTTCGAGGCGACATAGGGCGGCCCGCCCGCATTCGCCCGCAACGCCGCGACCGAGGCGGTACAGATAATGGACCCCCGGCCCGCCGCCGCCATGATCGGGGCGCCGTGCTTGATGCATAAAAACGGCCCGATCAGATTGACCCGCAGAATATCCTGCCACAATTCCACCGTCTGCTCGGCCAAGGGCACCCGGCCGCCCGAGACCCCGGCATTGGCGTAGATCACCTCCAGGCCGCCGTAGCTCTCGACGCAGGTATTGATGAAGCCCGACACGGCGTCCTCGTCGCCGACATCCGCGCTCACGGCCATGGCCCGGCCCCCCGCTTCCACGATCATGGCCACCGTCTCCGCCAGGCCGTCCTCGGCCCGGTCGATGGCCACGACAGCGGCACCTTGCCGGGCGAACAGGCGTGCGCTGGCCCGGCCGATACCGCTGGCCGCGCCCGTCACAATGGCCCGCTTGCCGCTCAATCTACCCATCTCGCCTCTCTCTATCTAACGCAAAACCGTCTGTTTCTTGGCCGCGATCAGTTCGAAATCGATGTTGGCGCCCAGGCCGGGTCCGGTGGGGGCATGAATAAAGCCCTCCGCATCGGGTTCCAGATCATCGATGATAGCGTATTTCTGCGCCCCACCGGGCAACAGCACCTCAAAGAACTGGCAATTGGCGATGGCCAGGATGACATGCAGATTGGCGTAGTTGTTCAGGGAATTACCGCCGTGATGCACTTCGAAATTCATCGCGAAGGCCTGGGCCAGATGGGCGGTCTTCAGGATCGAGGTAATGCCGCCCTTCACCGCCACGTCGCCGCGCAGATAGTCCGTCGCCTTGTTCAAGATCCAGGGCACGTAGTTGGTGAAACCGCCCGCCGAATATTCCGTGGCCATGAGGGGGATATCCAGCTTTTCCCGCAGTTTGATGCAGTTGTACATATCGTCATCGGCCAGGGGGTCTTCGTACCAATGAAAGCCCAGGCCCTCGACCGCCCGGCCCACCTTGATCGCCTCTTCGTAGTTATAGGACCAGGTGCTGTCCAGCATGATGGTGTAGTCATCGCCCACCGACCGGCGCACCGCCTCGCAGACCTTGATATCCGTCCGCCATTGGGTCGGGGGATGGATTTTGTAGGCGGCCCAGCCGCCGTCGCGGTATTGCCTGGCCTCGTCAGCATAGGCGCCCGGTTCGGACATCACGGCAGAGGAGGCATAGGCCGGCACCTTGTCCCGGTAGGCGCCCAGCATCTTGTACAACGGCATGTTCGCCGCCTTGGCCGCGAGATCCCATAACGCCACATCCACGGCGCCGATGGCGCGCAGGGTGCAATAACGGTTCCGGCTCCACAGGCGGGCATACAGTTTTTCCCGGTCCAGGGGGTCCTCGCCCATGATCAGGGGTTTCAGATGTTTGATCAGGCCGGGGCCATCCATGTCGCCGCCATTGGCGGCGGATCCGAGAAAGGCATGCCCCTCGACGCCGTCATCGCGCCGGATGGTCAACAGCCCCAGGGTGGAGGAGCCGGCGAACTGGCCCGTATGATGACCATAGCGCGTGGCGGGAATATCGTCCCAGGCGAACAGGGTCAAGCTTACGTCATCGATCTTCATAGCATCCTCCCGGTCATCGCGGCTTGGTCTATGCGGCCCTTGCCTTTATAAAGCGCCTGCATGGCCCCACCCATTCTTATCTTGCGCGGCATCGATCTGACCTTCGGCGGCACGCCCTTGTTGCGGGGCGCGGAATTGTCGGTCTCCCAGGGCGACCGCCTGTGCCTGGTGGGCCGCAATGGGTCGGGTAAATCCACGTTGTTGAAGATCGCGGCCGGGCAGATCGAGGCGGACGGCGGCGAAATTTTCCGCCAACCCGGCGTCACCGTGCGTTATCTGCCCCAGGAGCCGGACCTCTCGGGCCATGACGATGTGCTGTCCTATGTGCAAGCCGGCCTGGCGCCGGGCGACGATCCGCACCGGGCGGCTTATTTGCTGGAACAATTGGGTCTGGGCGGCGACGAGGCGCCCGGCCGCCTGTCGGGCGGGGAAAGCCGGCGCGCGGCCCTGGCCGGCGTGCTGGCGCCGCAACCCGATATCCTGCTGCTGGATGAACCCACCAACCATCTGGATCTGCCGGCCATCGAATGGCTGGAGGCTGAATTGGGCGGCCTGCGCTCGGCCCTGGTCATGGTCAGCCACGACCGCCGCTTTCTCTCCAACCTGTCGCGGACCACGGTCTGGCTGCACCAGGGCGAAACCCGGCACCTGAACCGGGGCTTTGCCGGCTTCGAGGCCTGGCGCGACGAAATCCTGCAACAACACGAGGATGAGCGGCACAAGCTGGACCGCAAGATCGTCCGCGAGGAACATTGGCTGACTTACGGCGTCACCGCCCGGCGCAAACGCAACCAGCGCCGCCTGGGCGATTTGCACGCCCTGCGCCAACGGCGCCGGGAGCGGCCCCGGACCACGGGCAACGTCAAGCTGGAGGTGACCGAGAGCGGGCAATCGGGCAAATTGGTGGCCGAAGCCAAGGGCATATCGAAGGCCTATGACGGCCGGGCCATCGTGAGCGATTTCTCCACCCGCATCCAGCGCGGCGACCGGGTCGGCATCGTCGGCGCCAATGGCGCCGGCAAGACCACCTTGTTGAATATGCTGACCGGGGTGCTGGAACCGGACCGGGGCAGCATCCGCCTGGGCGCCAATCTCGCCATCGCCAGTCTGGATCAGCGCCGGGAAAGCCTGGACGGCAACGCGACTTTGTCCGAGGCCCTGACGGGGGGCGCCGGCGACCGGGTCAGCGTGGCCGGGCAAAACAAGCATGTGATCAGCTATATGAAGGATTTCCTGTTCCAGCCGGAACAGATCGGCACCGTGCTCTCGGCCCTGTCGGGCGGGGAACGCGGCCGGGTGATGCTGGCCCGCGCCCTGGCCCGGCCCGCCAACCTGCTGCTGCTGGACGAGCCGACCAACGATCTGGACCTGGAAACCCTGGATCTGCTGCAGGAGATGCTGGCGGATTATCCCGGCACCGTGGTGCTGGTCAGCCATGACCGTGATTTTCTCGACCGCGTCGTGACCTCCGTCATCGCCCACGAGGAAACCGCCAGGGACCAGGGCCGTTGGCTGGAATACGCCGGCGGTTACAGCGACATGGTCGCGCAACGCGGCGCGGGCGCCACGGCGGCGGCCGAGGCGCCCGCTAAAACCATGAAGCAGAAGACAGCCGCCAGAGTGAAAGGGAATTCCAGCCGCAAACTGTCCTTCAAGGACAAACACGCCCTGGAAACCCTGCCCGGCCGGATCGATGCCATGCAGGGCGAGATCGGCGCGCTGGAACGGACCCTGGCCGACCCAAAGCTGTTTGGCCGCGATCCGGCCGCCTTCGCGGCCGCCTCGGCCCACCTGACCCAGGTCATGGACGAACTGGCCGGGGCGGAGGAAGACTGGCTGCGGCTGGAGATGAAGCGCGAGGAGCTCGAGGCCGGATAGAGCATTTTCATTGCAGTCCGGTCCACCCGCTCCCCCCCCCCCGCGCGGGGCAAGCACGGCGGATTTTTCACCAACGCCACCTTACAAACCCGCGTCCGGGCTGCCGAACTGGGTCGGCACAATGGCAAACACTGGGACTGTATCGCCCGTTGTTCCAAATTAAGTTCGCGGCAACGCGACGATCCGTCCGAACTCTTTGGCAATAACCTCTTCCGTATATTTCTCCTCGATCTGATACCGCGCGGCGGACCCAAGACGGTGCCGCAAAGTTGGGTCCGCGATAAGAATGAGGCAAGCCTCGGCAAAGGCATCCTCGGTATCGGCGATCAGAATGTTGCGGCCTGGATCTATTTCGATCCCTTCGGCGCCAATCGTCGTCGAAACAACAGGCTTCGCCATGCCCATCGCCTCGAGAATTTTGATACGGGTGCCCCCGCCAAACCGTATTGGCGCAATGACAATATCGGCATCTTGGTAATAGGGCACGACGCTATCGACGCCACCAGTAACGGTCACCGAAGCCAAATCAGCCAGAGCCCGAATTTCGTCCGAGGGGCGGAATCCAACGATAAAGACTTCGCACCGGGTTGCCGCGCGATCAAGTATCCGTGGCAAAATATCCAGGCAAAACCATTGAACCGCATCGATATTTGGTGCATAGCTCATCGTGCCGACAAATAAGATATTCATCTTCCCGGACGCCCAACACCGCGCTGGAAGGTTATCAAGCCGCACACAATTAGGAATAACACAGATATCCGCCAGCGGCGCCCGAACCGCGAGACTATCGCGATCAATGGTAGAACAAACGATTGTTGCATCAAATGTCTTTAGCAAACCGTTTTCCACCGCGATGGTACGGCGCACTCTGATTTTGTTGATTACCCCTAGTTCTCGACCGTTCTGATCCGCAAGGTAGGTCATCGACCGGGTTAATGCTGCTGATTCGATATCGTCGAAGTCGACGATCCTGCGATCGACACGGAAGCCAAAGCGGTGCTCCAACCGCATGAGGACAAGGGCTGACTTAATACGGAAACAGCAAGCCATGTCGTAGCGAACCGCCGCCATCAACTCTACAGCGTGCGCCAAATTGTTTTCGGGAGGCAGTCCCCGAAATCGTTGCGGGAAACAGAGCTCCGCAATAAGGGCCGCGCCTGGAAGGCGCGACGAGACCGTCGATCGTGCGCCTTCATCGGAAATAACTGTTACCGAGTGGCAAACCTCGGCGATATCCTTTGGCACATCGGCAATGTCGTTCGAGGCCGCATTGAGCACCAGCAACGAGACATCGCCATGCCGGGCAAGTAATCTCAAATGCGCGGCGGCTCGCCGATGCAATCCGGGACCCGACGCATTGGGAATGACCGTGGAAATCATTAAAATTTTGTCGATGACTTGTGTCCCCCGGCGTGATTATTCACCAATGGTTACCCGCAAATAGTGTTATCCGCAACTAGCCACGCAATGTATTACGCAGGCCACCATCCGCGCCCAGGATCCAATCCCTGGTCCCAAATTCGCCCTGTCCCCTGCCTACCAAGCTGTTCATGCAGCATCCGTATCCGTCCCATTCACTCGGATGACGGGATATGGTCTAGGTCCGCCAATATTCCGAAATGGCTGTTTTGGATAATGGCTCGGACTTGTTAAATACTGGAGGATGGCTACTGACCGAGTTGTGCCTGGATACGGTGCCGGATTGCGGTTAGACTGTCGGAGCGTGTTAGTGTCTATTGACAAACATCTTGCGGTAATGATGGCGGCCAGAAATTGGTGGTATTGTCGTTGACATAGTTATACGCAACCAGGAACACCCTAATGGAACGCTTAAAGTCCTATGTTCGCGATATTGATAGCTTCGTTCATGATCGCGTAGGGCCAATACGAATACTTT
>JAYGEB010000081.1:0-1636 GCA_046582595.1 Alphaproteobacteria bacterium
CCACAAACCGGAGCTCTACCCCGGCCTCGGCGAAACCGAGGCGGCGAAGCTTTTACGGACCTTCTTTCAGAACCGCCGTTGACGAATTTTAATGCGGCGGCGCGGTTATTTAATGCGGCGACGTAGTACTTATTTCGTCCAAAATCGCGGAAATCCCAACGGACGTTTGCGAAATAAGTACTACGTCTCCGTATTAAATTACCGCGCCGCCGCCTTAAACATCAACGACGGGCCTGAAAAAACGCCCGTAAAAGCGTCGCGGCCTCGGCTTCGCCGATGCCGGGGTAGAGCTCCGGTTTGTGGTGGCAGGTGGTCTGGTGAAAGATCCGGGCGCCATGTTCGACGCCGCCGCCCTTTGGGTCCGGAGCGCCGTAATAGAGGCGCTTGAGGCGCGCGAAGGAGATCGCCGTGGCGCACATGGGACAGGGTTCCAGGGTCACATAGAGGCTGCAATCGGGCAGCCGCGCCGCGCCGCGCAAGGCGCAGGCCCGGCGGATCACCTCCATCTCGGCATGCGCCGTGGGATCGGCGTGTTCTTCGGTACGGTTGCCGCTCTTGGCCAATATTTTTCCCGCCCCGTCAATGACAACGGCGCCGATGGGCACCTCGCCGCGGGCGGCGGCGGCGCGGGCTTCGTCCAGCGCCTGGGCCATGAAGGTTGATTTCGCCGTCGCAATGGGCATGTTGGCCACCATGAGCAGCAAGCAGGACCGGGTCAAGCCGGAAGACGGGGAGCGCATCGCCAAACGCCTGGCGCGGGCGGGCCTGTGTTCCCGGCGCGAGGCGGAACGCTGGATCACCGCCGGCCGGGTCCGGGTGGACGGCAAGGTGCTGGAAACCCCCGCCTGCGTCGTCACCGCGCGGAGCCGTATCGAGGTCGACGGCAAGGCCCTGGCCAAAGCGGAGCCCACCAAATTGTGGCGCCATCACAAACCGAAGGGCCTGTTGACCACCAACAGTGATCCCGAAGGCCGCCCGACGGTGTTTCAACGCCTGCCCGCCGGCCTGCCGCGCGTGGTGTCGGTGGGCCGCCTGGACCTGAATTCCGAGGGGCTGTTGCTCTTGACCAACGACGGCGCCCTGGCCCGGCATCTGGAATTGCCGAGCACGGGCTGGCGGCGGCGCTACCGGGTGCGGGTGCATGGCAACGTGGACGAGAAGGCCCTGTCCCGCCTGGCCGACGGCAGCCGCATCGACGGCATCTCCTATGGCGCCATGGAGGCCAAGCTGGACAGCCGGCAGCGCGGCAATGCCTGGCTGAGCCTGTCGATGAAGGAAGGCAAAAACCGTGAAATCCGCCGGGTCATGGAGCATCTGGATTTGCAGGTGACCCGCCTGATCCGCCTCTCCTACGGACCGTTCCAACTGGGCGAATTGCCGCGCGGCGAGGTCGCCGCCGTGCCAAGGCGCATCCTGCGCGACCAATTGGGCGGTCATGCCAGCAATTTCGGCCTGGGCGAGGCCGTTGGCGAGGCCCGCAAGAACAAGAAAAGGTAACCGCCATGCGGATCGTTGGCGGAACCCATAGGGGCCGGCGATTGGCCTCTCCCAAGGGATTGGACATACGGCCCACGTCCGACCGCGCGCGGGAAGCCCTGTTCAATATTCTGGCCCATGGAGACTACGGTGACCTGCC
>JAYGEB010000134.1:0-2081 GCA_046582595.1 Alphaproteobacteria bacterium
GAGCGCCAATTCCACCTGCCTGATCGGGCGGCCGCTAGACCAGGACCTAGAGCACGCGCTCGGCCGCCCGGTGCACCTCGCCAACGACGCCGACTGTTTCACCATCTCGGAGGCGGCCGACGGTGCCGGGGCTAATTTCGGCTTGATCTTCGGCGTCATCCTCGGCACCGGTTGCGGCGGCGGCATCGCGGTGGACGGTCAATTGGTATCGGGGCCGAACGCTATCGCCGGCGAATGGGGCCATAACCCCCTGCCCTGGCCGCAGGTACTGGAGGGGGGCGGCGACGAACGCCCAGTGGATGAACGACCGGGGCCTGAATGCTATTGCGGCAAGCGAGGCTGCATCGAGACCTTCGTCTCCGGCCCGGGGCTGGAGCGGGACTACGCGCAAGAGGCGGGGAGCGACGCAGCCGCGACAGGGACAAACAAAATGTCCACCGGCCGGAGCCTGACGGCGGCGGAGATCGTTGTAGTGGCGGATGCGGGAGAAGCGGAAGCCGGGGCGGCCCTTTCCCGCTACGAGCACCGGCTGGCGCGCGCGCTGGCGTCGGTCATTAACGTGCTCGACCCCGGAGTTATCGTCTTGGGCGGCGGCATGTCCAACGCCAACAGGCTCTATGAAAACGTGCCGGCGCTGTGGGCCGAGTGGGTGTTTTCCGACATCGTCGCCACCGAACTCAAACCCGCCCGCCACGGCGACTCATCCGGAGTGCGCGGCGCGGCGTGGTTGTGGTGATATGGGATAACCTCCGATAACCACCAATTATCGAATCCTGCCTCTTTTGCAGGTCTCGTTCCTGGGACGCCGGTCACCCAGGAGTAACCCCCCGCAGGCGTTCCGCGCGGCAGCGCAGAAGTTCAATGGTCGTTAGCAGAACGATGGAAAAGAAGACCAGAATGGTCGCCACGGCCAGAATGGTCGGCGAAATCTGTCCGCGGATGCCGTTCCACATCTGCAAAGGAATTGTGTGTTGGTCAAAGGAGGCAATGAACAAAACG
Organism: Alphaproteobacteria bacterium; assembly: GCA_046582595.1. Taxonomy (GTDB): domain Bacteria; phylum Pseudomonadota; class Alphaproteobacteria. Next base: position 1,000 of record JAYGEB010000134.1, read on the forward strand.
ACCACCACTTCATCGAAAGAGGTAACAAAGGCGAATAGCGCGCCTGATATGACCCCCGGCAGGATCAACGGCAGGATAATCCGGCGGAAGATGGTCGGCGGCGGCGCGCCGAGGCTGGCGGCGGCGTGGGTCAACGAATGATCGAAACTGACAAGCGTCGCCGTCACCGTGATGATGACAAAAGGAATCCCCAACATGGCATGGGCCAGGATGATGCCGACATAGGTATGGGCGAGGCCGATCGCGGAATAGAAAAAGAACAACCCGGTGGCGGTAATGATCAGAGGCACGATCATCGGCGAAATCAACAGCGCCATGATCACGCGGCGGGACGACATATCCGGGCGCGACAGGCCAAGCGCCGCGATCGTTCCCAGAACCGTGGCGACGGTGGTCGATACGATGCCGATAATGATCGAGTTCTTAGTCGCCAGAATCTATTGTGAATTGTTCCAGGCATCACCCCACCAAGTCGCGGCGCGGGGAATATCGGGGTTTGCCATGCCGTGGGTCAGGATGCAGTCGTACCAACGCAGCGAATATCCTTGCGGGTCGAAGGTGAGCATCTTCTGGGTGAAAGTGAAATAGGGCTCGGCATTGAAGGACAGCGGAATGATGATGATTGGTGCGATCAGGAACAGGAACACCAATCCGCAGATCACCAGGTAACAATAATGCCAGACTTTCTCTCCAGGGGTTGCATGGGGGTACAGGGCCATTTTTTCTCAGCCGAGTTTCATGTTGTCAATGCCAATCAGGCGGTCATAGAGCCAATACAGAAGCATGACCCCAAACAACAGGATCGAGCCAAGCGCGGCGGCCAGGCTCCAATTGAGCGAAACCTGCATGTGAAAGGCGATCTGATTCGAAATCAGTTGTCCGGACGAGCCGCCGACCAACGCCGGCGTGATGTAGTAGCCGATGGCGAGAATAAAAACGAGCAGTACACCGGCGCCAATGCCGGGCACGGTCTGCGGAAAATAGACCTTGAGAAAGGCGGTCAGGGAGTTCGCACCCAACGAGCGGGCGGCGCGCACATAATCCTTGGGGATGGTCTTCATCACCGAATAGAGCGGCAGGAT
>JAYGEB010000297.1:0-5031 GCA_046582595.1 Alphaproteobacteria bacterium
TATGTCTCCCCATGGAGGTGGTTAATGAGCCATGGCAATATGGTATGATTTTCTAATTTGACCGTATTCCGCCAAGGCATGGTACGGTGTATATAGCATCGATTGTTTCGATGTTTTTTTGGAGTGCTTTAAATGCGGTCGCCAGGGCAGTATTTGCGGCGTCATCTTCGCCACACCCGGCGCTGGGCGGTCTGTCTGTCCGGGGCCTTGGTTTTGGCCGCCTGCGGCTTGGCCGATACGGAGCAGAATTACCCGCGTTCGGAAGGCAAGAGCCATAATCCCAATCCGTCGGGTGAGCGGGAAACGATTTTCGGGCCAGGGGGCCTGTCGCTGTTCGGCACCGACAGGGCGGATAAACGGGGCGGTGGTACTGGCGGCGGCGGTATTGGCATCAACAGTTTTCTCTGGCGCGCCTCGTTGGACACCCTGTCGTTCATGCCCTTGAATTCGGCCGATCCCTTTGGCGGCGTGATTATCACTGATTGGTACAGCACGCCGGAAAATCCCAAGGAACGGTTTAAGATGACGGTCTATATACTTGACCGGCGTCTGCGCGCCGATGGTGTCAAGGTGGCTGTTTTCAAACAGACCCTGGGCCGGGAACGGCAATGGCTGCAAGCCGACGTGGGCGGCGATACCGCCATTCAGTTGGAAAATGCGATCCTGGTCCGGGCCCGGCAGCTACGCCTCGATACTTTGGAGTAGCGGGCGGGGGGCCATGCGCCGCCGCCGTCTATTGTCAGGCGCCTTGATTTTTGCGACAAGCCCGAAGATTTGATGTAGCGGGCGCGCCGACGGTCGCGGTTGGTGTGAATGACAATTTGTGACCGCGGCCCGCACGGCAACTGCGGCCGGCGAAAAGGGGTATCCATGGCGCGTTATAATGCCAAGACCACGGAAGCGAAATGGCAAGCCGTCTGGGCCGATGCCGGGACTTTCGAGGCGGCGGAGGAGCCGGACCGGACCAGGCCAAAGTATTACGTGCTGGAGATGTTTCCCTATCCCTCGGGCCGCATTCACATGGGACATGTGCGCAATTACGCCATGGGCGACGTGGTGGCCCGCTACAAACGCGCCCAGGGTTTCAATGTCCTCCATCCCATGGGCTGGGACGCCTTCGGCCTGCCGGCGGAAAACGCGGCGCTGGAAAAGCAGATCCACCCCGCCAAGTGGACCTATGAAAATATCGACAATATGCGGGCGCAGTTGCAGTCCATGGGACTGTCCCTGGATTGGAGCCGGGAATTCGCCACTTGCGATGTGGACTACTACCGCCACCAACAAAAACTTTTCCTGGATTTATACCGGAACGATCTGGCCTATCGGCGGGAATCCTGGGTTAATTGGGATCCCGTGGAACAGACCGTGCTGGCCAACGAACAGGTGATCGACGGTTGCGGCTGGCGGTCCGGGGCGCCGGTGGAGCGGCGGCAACTATCCCAATGGTTTTTCCGCATTACCGCCTTTCAGGATGAATTGCTGGACGCCCTGGGGGAACTGGAGCGCTGGCCCGAAAAGGTGCGTCTGATGCAGGCCAACTGGATTGGCCGCTCGGAAGGCGCCCGTCTAGTCTTCTCCATCAAGGGACAAGAAGAGCGGATCGAGGTTTTCACCACCCGCCAGGATACTATATTCGGGGCGTCTTTCCTGGCCCTGTCGCCCGATCATCCCCTGACCGCGCGCCTGGCCGCTGAAAATCCCGAAATTGCCGACTTCGTAGCCGAGTGCCGGCGCCTGGGGACCTCGGAAGAGGCCATTGAAAAAGCTGAAAAACGCGGCTTCGACACCGGATTGCGGGCCGCCCACCCGTTCCTGGCGGATGCGGAACTGCCCATCTATATCGCCAATTTTGTACTCATTGATTATGGTACCGGGGCCATTTTTGGCTGTCCGGCACATGATCAGCGGGATTTGGATTTTGCCCGAAAGTATGGCCTGGTCGTACTTCCCGTGGTGGTGCCAAACCACATTGAAACAGCGGATTTCAGCATTGACGCAGAGGCCTATGTAGGACCGGGGCGATTGGCCAATTCGGAATTTCTGGACGGCATGAGCATCGATGCGGCCAAGATCGAGGTGTCCGGACGGGCGGAGTCGGGCGGTTTCGGCGCGCGGGAGGTCATGTACCGTCTGCGCGACTGGGGTGTCTCGCGGCAACGCTATTGGGGCTGTCCCATTCCGGTGGTTCATTGCCCCGCCTGCGGCGCCGTTCCCGTGCCCGAGGCCGACCTGCCCGTCACCCTGCCCGGCGACGTCACCTTTGAGCGGCCGGGCAATCCGCTGGACGGCCATGACGCCTGGGGCGCGGTGGACTGCCCCTCGTGCGGCCAGCCGGCACGGCGGGAGACCGACACGCTGGATACCTTCGTTGATTCGGCCTGGTATTTCGCCCGCTTTTGCAGCCCCCGCGCCGAACAGCCCGTGGATCGGGACGCCATCGACTATTGGCTGCCGGTGGATCAATACATCGGCGGCGTGGAGCATGCCATTCTGCATCTTTTGTACGCCCGGTTTTTCACCCGGGCCATGGAAAAGTGCGGCCATGTGCCCATTGCGGAGCCCTTTGCCGGGCTGTTTACCCAGGGCATGGTCTGTCACGAAACCTATCGCGACGAGGCCGGCGTTTGGTTGGAACCGGCCGAAGTCCGCCGCGCCGAGGACGGACGGATCGAGCGCTTGGACAACGGCGCCCCGGTCACCGCCGGACGGTCGGAAAAGATGTCGAAATCCCGCAAGAATGTCATTGATCCGGAAGATATTATTGAACGCTACGGCGCCGATACGGCGCGGTGGTTCATGTTGTCGGACAGCCCGCCCGAACGGGATTTGGATTGGACCGACGGCGGCATCGAAGGCGCGTGGCGGTTTACCGGCAGAATTTGGCGGATTATCGAAATCGCTGCGGGGGATCTGCCAGCGCCCGGCCAGCCCGCGCCGGACAGCTTCGGCGACGGCGCCTTGGCGCTGCGCCGCCTGACGCACCGGGCGGTTGGCGCCGTCACCAATGGCATCGAACGTTTTCAATTCAATGTTTCGGTGGCCCGGTTGTATGAGCTGGCCAACGCCCTAGGCGCTTATGACGCCGCCGACGGGGGCGCCGGCGGCCTGTGGGCCCAGCGCGAGGCGATCGAAACCCTGGTGGTCATGATCAACCCCATGATGCCCCATCTGGCGGAAGAGGCCTGGCAAACCCTGGGACATGAGGGGTTGGTGGCCGATGCACCCTGGCCTCGGGCCGACCCGGCGCTGTTGGTGGAGGATACCATCACCATCGCCGTGCAATTGAACGGCAAAATACGTGCGACGCTGGATATTGCCCGCGATCAGCCGGAGGAGGAGGTCCGCGCGGCGGCCCTGGCCCTGGAAAAAATTGCCCGGGCGGTGGGGGAAAAGACCGTGCGCCGGGTCATCGTCGTGCCCAACCGCATTGTCAATGTCGTCGTCTAGGGCGGCCGTCGGGTTATTGCGCCGGCGGGCGCTGGCCGGCGCCGTGATGCTGTTGTTACTCGTGAATTGCGGGTTTCAACCGCTTTACGGCAACCGGGCCGGGCCAACCCCGGGCAACACCGTCTCCGACATGTCCTATATCGCGGTCGACATCATTCCCGAACGGGCCGGCCACCTGGTCCGCAATCAATTGTTGGACCGGCTGCACCCACGGGGCATGGCCGCGCGCCCGGTTTATCGTTTAAAGGTGCGCCTGAACACCAGCCGGGAGGGCATCGCGTTCCAACAGGATGACAGTGCCACGCGCTTTAATTTGCGCCTCTCCGCGGACTTCGAATTGACCGATACCCGCGCCGGGTCGGTGGTATTGAAAGGTCATACTTTGGCGATTTCCGCTTTTAATGTCGTACGTTCCGACTATGCCAACCTGATCAGCGAGCGGGATGCCGTGGGCCGCGCCGCCCGTAGTTTGGCGGATGGCATTCAGAGCCGCATTGCCGTCTATTTCTCACGGCTCAGGGGTTAGGGCGGGCGCCGTGGTGAAAGTCAAAACCGACGCCATCGACGCTTTTTTGGACCGCCCCGGCGCCGCCATCGTGGCCGCCCTGCTGTATGGCGAGGACGGCGGCCTGGTGCGCGAGCGCGCCGACCGGCTGGCCGGCTGGGTGGTGGAGGATACGGCCGATCCGTTCCGGGTCGCCGAGGTCGCGCCGGCTTCGTTGAAGGATGAGCCCAGCCGGCTGTTCGATGAAATGGCCGCCATATCCTTGACCGGGGGCCGGCGGCTGGTCCGCCTTGAGCGCGCCGGCAATGCCCAAAGCTCGGCCATTCAGGTTCTGCTGGATGACCCGGTGATCAAGCCGGAAGATTGTTTCTTGCTCGTTACGGCCGGCCCGCTGGCGCCGCGTGACAGTTTGCGCAAGCTGTTCGAGGGCCATGGGCGGGCCGCCGCGGTGCCCTGTTACCTTGATGACGGCCCCGCCCTGGAAGCCTTGATCCTGGGGACCCTTGAGGCGCGCGGCCTGACGGTGGAGCCGTCCGCCCTGACCTATTTATGCGCAAATCTCGGGTCGGACCGGCAGATCACCCGCGCGGAACTGTACAAACTGGCGCTCTACAAGGGGCCGATGGGCGGCGCGGTCAGCCTGGCCGAGGCCGAGGCCGTGATCGGCGACGGCGCCCCCCTGGCCCGTGACGACGTCGCCTTGGCCATGGCCAGCGGCGATCAGGCCGCCATGGACCGGGCCCTGGTCAAATGCCGCTTCGCCGGCGAGCAGCCGATCGCCATATTGCGCACGGTTATCCGCCATATACAGCGCCTGCACCTGATCTCGCTGAAAGCCGCGGCGGGGGGCGATATCGGCCGCCTGATCAAGGCGCACCGGCCGCCGATCTTCTTCAAGCACCAGCCAATAATGCTGCGCCAGGCGCGGTTTTGGCGGCCCCAGCGTCTGGCCCAGGCCCTGGCCATTCTGACCGAGGCGGAATTTGACTGCAAGACCACCGGCCTGCCGGCCGAGGCCATCTGCGGCCGGGCCCTGATCCGGATCGCCAATGCCGCCCGGCCGCAACGGCCGCAACGGC
>JAYGEB010000168.1:0-3857 GCA_046582595.1 Alphaproteobacteria bacterium
CTGAGCCCGGAACTCGTGCCGGATGACGGGGTCGGGAAAAAACGCAGGGTGCCCTATGGGTGCCCCAAGATCGACTGGACTAGATGGCGTTTCTTCTAACCCATTGAAAAAATTGGAGCGGGCGATGAGATTCGAACTCACGACTTCAACCTTGGCAAGGTTGCGCTCTACCCCTGAGCTACGCCCGCGCCGGGATAGGCCCGATCGGTTCCAGGCAGCGGGATATATACGCCATTTCGCCAATCTTGCAAGTGCCTATGATGACATTGAACCCGTTGGGAGGAGAGCCCGCATGCCGGCCAGCCCGGAAGATCTGTTTCAGCGCCTGGACGAGCTGGGCATCGCCCACCAAACCACGCACCATGCGGCATTGCATACCGTCGCGGAAAGCCAGGCGATCCGGGGGCGAATTCCCGGCGCCCACAACAAGAACCTGTTTTTGCGCGACAAGAAAAAGCGGAACTGGCTGGTCTGTACCTTGGAAGACAAGGAAATTGACCTGAAACAGCTTTCCGCCCGGATCGGGGCCGGACGGTTCAGTTTTGGTTCCGCCGCGCGCTTGGCCGAATTCCTTGGCGTCAAACCCGGCGCCGTGACCGCCTTCGCGCTGATCAATGACCCTGAATGCAAGGTCAATGTGGTCCTTGACGGCGCCATGCTGGCCCATGAACAGGTCAATTTCCATCCCCTGGTCAATACCATGACCACGACCATTTCCTCCCCCGACCTGCTGCGCTTCGTCGCCGCCTGCGGCCACGAGCCCCAGACCTTGACGCTCTAGTGGTCCGACCCCAACGGATGGCACCCAATCCGTTGGGATCGAAAGACCACTAGATTCATAAGAATTGTGGTACGCAAGACAACAAACAGAAGGACTCTTCTGTTTGCTTCGTACCACTAGGCGGCATTGTAAATTGAAGCGCTTGACGCCGCGCCCCGGCTGTCCTTGTATGCGCCTGCGCCAGTGAAAAGGAACGCCGTGATGGAACCGATAATTGGACAAATGTCCGCCCCCGCCGATACGGTCAAGGACGGCGATACCGCCAGCTTCGCCGCCGACGTGATCGAGGCGAGCCGGGAGGTTCCCGTTATTGTCGATTTTTGGGCGCCGTGGTGCGGCCCCTGTAAAACCCTGGGTCCGATCATCGAAAAATCGGTCAAGGCGGCCGGCGGCCAGGTCAAGCTGGTAAAGATCAATGTGGATGAAAACCAGCAATTGGCGCAGCAATTACGCGTGCAATCGATCCCGGCGGTATTCGCCTTCAAGGATGGTCAGCCGGTGGACGGGTTCGTCGGCAACCAGCCGGAAAGCCAGATCAACGCCTTCATCCAACGCCTGACCGGCGATGCCGGCCCCTCGCCCATTGAACAAGCGGTGCTGCAGGGCGAAGAGGCGCTGGCGGCGGGAGACATGGATGCGGCGGCGGAAATTTTCGGCCAGGTCCTGCGGGCGGAAGCGGGAAACGCCAAGGCGGTCGCCGGTCTCTGCCAATGCCTGATCGAGAGCGGCGATCTGGAAGAGGCCCGCGCCATGCTAGACGGGCTGGAAGGCAAACTGGCGGACGATCCCGCCGTACTTTCGGCACGCGCGGCACTTGATCTCGCCGAGCAGTCGGCGGACGCGGGCGATGTGGGTGAAATGGCGGAATTCCGGACCCGTTTGGAAGCGGACGGTAATGATCACGAGGCCCGCATGGAGCTGTCCAAGGCCCTGTTGGCGGCCGGTCAGCGCGAGGACGCGGTTGACGAATTGCTGGAATCCATCCGCCGCGACCGTGCCTGGAACGAGGAAGCGGCGCGCAAACAGTTGCTGACGCTGTTCGAGGCGTTTGGCCAGATGGACGAATTGACCGTCTCGGCCCGGCGGCGGCTCAGTTCCATATTGTTTTCCTGATCCGGCTTGGAATAGGCGGCATGACCGAGGATCAGGTAAGTGAAGAGGCGCTGCCGGCGCGGATTCCCATATTTCCCCTAAGCGGCGTTCTGTTGCTGCCCGACGCCAAGCTGCCCCTGAACATTTTCGAGCCGCGCTATCTGGACATGGTGCGCGATGCCATGGCGGGCGACCGCATCATCGGCATGGTGCAGCCGCTGGCCCGCTCAAGCGGGAGCGGCAGTCCGCCGCTCTATGATATCGGCGGGGCGGGACGCATTACGGCGTTCGAGGAAACCAAGGACAGCCGTTTTGAAATTACCCTGACCGGGCTGTCGCGTTTCGCCATTATCGAGGAACTGCCCGCAACCACGCGCTACCGCCAGGTGGTGGCCGATTGGGACCGTTTCGCCGCCGACCGTTGGTCGGAAGAGAACGTCGCGGGTATCGATCGAAACCGCCTCTTGACCGCCTTGCGCGCCTACCTGGAACTGGCGCAAATTCCGGCGGAATGGGAGGCCATCGCCAAGGCGGAAACCGGCCCGTTGATTACTTCGCTGGCGATGATCTGCCCCTTTGGCCCGTCCGAGAAACAGGCTTTGCTGGAAGCCCATGATTTATTCGAGCGCAGCCGGATCATGACCGCTCTGGTCGAAATGTCCTTGCTGCACCGGGCCAGCGGCGGCGGCGACGAGCAGGGCGGCGACGATCACCAAATCCATTGATAACGGGAGGCCGAGACCAGCATGAGCGATGAAAGCCCCGGTACGGGCGCCGAAGACGCCGCCAGCGAACCGGAAGCCGACCGCATCGATCCGAAGCTGTTGGAGATTCTGGTCTGTCCCTTGACCAAGGGGCCCTTGGAATATGATCGGGAGGCACAGGAGCTAATCAGCCGTCAGGCCCGCCTGGCCTATCCCATTCGGGAAGGCATCCCCATCATGCTGGCCGACGAAGCCCGCGTTCTGGACGATTAGAGCCTTTTCGATTTTCATCGAATCGCCGAGCCACCGGCTCCTCCTGCCCGTCCACCCATTATACCAAGGTGAGATGGTACCCGGTGGGTGGACGGGCAGGGGGAGCGGTCAGTTGTTCAAAATCGAAATTGGTCTAACGTTGAATTGTGTTAACTGGTTTTGTCGCGCGCCATGGCGCGATGCAGCAGGCGGTTCAGGCAGTCTTTTTGAAACGGCATGGCGGAGATGCCGGCGGGCCGCATGGCCGGCTTTCGGCCGCGCCGGACCGCGTCCATGTGAACGACCCGATAGGGGCCGCCGGCGCCATTTTGGTATAAAAACAGATGCAAGACACAGCCGCCGGCGGAATATTGCCAAACTTCCGCCGGCATTTCCCGCCGCAGCCGGGCTGGTTTGCCGAGCAACCGGGCCAAACCATCCCGCTTCAGGCCAATCAGTTGCCGCGGCTCCATTGCCCGGCGCGGCGGCGGGCCGGGCGCGGGTTCGGGCCGCGCGGCGGATTGAGGAGCCTTGAGCATGGCAAGACCGGCGTCGAGGCCATTATCCAAGGCCGCGGGTTGCCGCGATGGGCCAGGGAGAGCGGTGGCGGGGATTTGCACCGGGTCCGGGGCCCGAGCCAGAGGCTGCCGGTCCGCCGGACCGGCGGCGCAGCCAGCCAGCCACAGAGCGGCCAACAAACAGCAACCGGGCGCGAATTTCGTTCGGATAAACAGGCGCCGGTGGTTCAATTGTCCTCGCCCATGCTCGCCGGACGCACCGGGGTAACGGTGGCGGCGGCGCCAGCCGGCAGCACTTCCACGGTACCAACAATTTGGCCGCCCGATTCGACACTCAATTTGCCATAGCGGACTTCGCCCTCGATGCGGCCCGTCGCCTTGACGGTCAATTCACCGCGCACGGTCAGATTGCCCTCGAAATGGCCGCTGATCGTAGCTTCCTCGATCACCGCCGAACCTTTGAAAACACCGGTCTCGGAGATTTCGATGGATTGGGAGTTTTCCAGCGCG
>JAYGEB010000180.1:0-16228 GCA_046582595.1 Alphaproteobacteria bacterium
CCGGGCGCCTCGCGGCCCAGGCCGTCGAACAGATCGCCCATGCGCTGGAACCAGGCGAATATGGGATCGTCATCGGCCAGCAGCCGGAAATCGCTGATGGTGCGGGCCCATTGAAAGGCGCCGAAGACGATGTAGTCGGCATAGCCGGGTTGCCCGCCGGCCAAGAATTCTTGCGCCTGGAAGGTTAGGCGCAGGGGGCGAAGAGAGGCGCGGAACCTCTCAAGACGATCCTCGCGGCCCGCCTGCACCTCTTCCAGGGTTTTACCGAAGGCCTTTTCCCGGCTGGCGCGGAAATAATCGCGGTCCCGGTCGCAGATATGTTTGAAAATATCCAGCAGCACCAGATTGACGGCGCCGGGATGCACCACCGCGTTGGTCCAGCTTTGCACGAAGGTACACAGTCCCATGCCCGCATCGCCCCCGAACAGGGACGGCCGGTCCGGATAATGGTCCTCCAAATACCGGGCGATGGCGAAAGAATCTCCGACCATATGACCATCGTCCTCGATGACCGGTATGGTGCCGAAGGGTTTCCCGCTCGCGTCCTTTCCGACATCCGCAATGGCGGTAAAGGCCGTGCCCCGGTGTTCAATATCCAACCCCTTGTGGGCCAGGGCCATGCGCGCGCGCCAGCAATAGGGGCTGAAATTGCGCCCGTCCTCTCCCATCAAGTCGTAAAACACAATTGCCATGAGGGCCCCTATTAAAGTTCGCCGCCAATGCGGCTCCGGCATTCTAGACCAGGTCTGAGCATTGAACTTGCCCTAGGCCGCCGCGCCATTGACGGGCGGCGTCCACAGGGTGCTCATCTGGCGCATGACCCGGCGCTCCGCCGGGTCCCAGGCGTCGCGGCGGTGCAGCGTGCCCAGGGTATCGAACACGATCATGTCGCCAATTCGCCAGTCGTGGGCATAAACGCATTCGGGCTTGGTGGAATGGGCGGCGAGTTCCTTCAGTAAATCGTCGCTTTCATCCTTGGGCAGGCCGACAATGTGGCGGGTGATCCCCCGGCTGACATAAAGTATCTCCCGGCCCGTATCGGGGTGTTGCAATATGACCGGGTGATCGGTTTCCGGAATTTTGGGCCGGGTCAGGCCAAGCCGGCGGTTGCGCTCCTTCTTGGCCCGGAAATCATCGCGGAAATCCTCGCCTTCACCCAGGATGCGCCCGCCGCCGGCGGCATAATTGGTGATGCTGTGATGGGCGCGCAGGCCGCGCAGCCTCTCCGCCATGGCGGGTGAAAGGCGGTCGAAAGCATCATATTGGCTGCAAAAATAGGTCCGTGGCGGGTTGGCGGCCGGGATCTCCACCGCTTCCAAAATGCTCTCCTTGCCCACGGTTTCGACGTAGGAATAGTCTGAATGCCATTCCAGGGAATCCGAGGCGCCGGTCCCTTGCGGCACGCCATCATCATCGAGCAAATTGTTGACCCGCAGGATTTCCGGCTTTGGCTCGATGTCGCCAAACCACTCCGAACCCTTGACCAGGTCGCCGAAGGTCTCCGCGAATTGCACCAATTGTTCATCGCTGGGCCGGGCATGGCCGCGAAACACCAATACGGCATGGGCCTGCAATCCGTCCCGAATGACACTCCGGTCGCCGGCCGTCAAAACCTCCTCGGGCGCCCAGCCACGGACCACCGCGCCCAAGGGGCCGCCCAACGGTGTTATTTCCAATGCCATGTCATCCCTCCACGGGTTCGCCGACAACAGCGCCGATTTTGCGCTATTTTAGACCAAGTTCCGCCGGGACGCCAACGGGAGAGCCGTTCGGGTGTCCGGCGGTCCGGTCGGGGGCCGGGGGTTTATCGCCGGATACGAGGAAGCCCTTGACCCGCGCCAGGTAGCCGGGGTCCTGTTCGGCCCAATCCAGATCAAGATCGCCGATGATCATGAGACTGCTTTCTCCCCGCCGCCAGCATGGCAGGCTAAGGGGATAATGCGGCGGCGCATGGCCGTCATTGCGGCGATTTGGGGGCAAACCAACTTGCCCCAAGGGACGTTCGGGGTTAAAGGGGATGGATGTCTGTCTTTTTGGCGCGGCGGTTCCTGACCTTCCTGATCACCGTATCCGGTGCGTCGGTCATCATCTTTCTCTTGCTGGAGGTTTTGCCCGGCGATCCCGCCCTGACCATGTTGGGCGTCGATGCGCCCGACAGCGCCATCGCGGCCATCCGTTTGGAATTGGAGTTGGACCGTCCCGCCTTCATCCGCTACCTCGATTGGATCGCCGGGTTGTTTCGTGGCGAGATGGGCCTGTCCTACGTCTACAAAGTGCCGGTCACGGAGTTGATCGGCCAGCGCCTGCAAGTCACCTTGCCCCTGGCCATCGGCGCCATGGTGCTGGCGACCCTTGTGTCCCTGACCCTGGGCATCTTCGCCGCCACCAACCACAACCGCATCGGCGATTACGGCGTCATGGGTTTTTCCCAACTGGGATTGGCGATCCCCGATTTCTGGTTCGGTATTTTGTTGATCATTCTGTTCGCGGTGATCCTGCGTTGGCTGCCGTCGGGCGGCTTCCCTGGTTGGGACGAAGGCGTCTGGCGCGGGGTCAGGTCGTTGATGCTGCCGGTTTTTACCCTGTCCCTGGGTCTGACGGCGATCATGACCCGGGTCACGAGATCGTCGGTGCTGGAAGTCGCGCGGGAGGACTATGTCCGCACGGCGCGGGCCAAGGGGTTGAGCCGCCGCGCCGCCCTGTGGGGCCATGTTCTGCGCAACGCCTTGGTGCCGGTCCTGACCATCGGCGGGCTGCTGGTGGCCACGGTCGTTACCGGCACCTTGGTCATCGAAAATGTCTTTGCCTTGCCGGGCCTGGGAAAGTTGATTTTCGACGCCATCTCGAACCGTGACTTGATGGTGGTGAAGAACGTCGTGCTGCTGTTTGCCGCCATTGTCGTGGTGGTCAATTTCATTGTCGATGTTCTGTACGCACTGGTCGATCCCCGCATCCGGATGCATGGTTGAGGCGGGGCATGGCGCGGACCGAAGCAAGCCAAATGGCGCCGACGCAAGGGATGGCCGCGCAGGGTTTCGTCCCTCGCGCCCTGCGTCACCGTTCCTTCATGATCGGCCTGGTCCTAACCGGTGGGATGATTTTTCTGGCCCTGATCTCGCTGGTCTGGACGCCCCATTCCGCGACCGAGATCGTCATCGCCCAGCGCTTGAAACCGCCCAGCCCGAGCCATTGGTTCGGCACCGATCATTTTGGCCGGGATATCTTGTCTATGATCATGGCCGGGGCGCAAACCTCCATCGTGGTCGGGTTGATCGCCGTATCCCTGGGCGCCATCGTTGGCATTAGCCTTGGTTTGTGGGCCGCCGCCCGGCGCGGCTGGACCGAGGATGTGATCATGCGCCTCAGCGATCTGAACATGGCCTTTCCGGTCATTCTGATCGCTATTCTGCTGACGGCCGGCTGGGGCCCCGGCATCACCAATGCCATACTGGCCCTGGGCATCTACAATATTTCCGTCTTTGCCCGCCAGGTGCGCGGCGCCGGCATCGCCATGTGGGAGCGTGAATTCGTCCTCGCCGCCCGCGCCGCCGGCAAGGGCGATCTGGCCATTACCGTCGCCCACGTGCTGCCCAATATCATTTCGGTGATCGTGGTTCAGGCCACAATATCCTTCGCCGTCGCGATCCTGGCCGAGGCGGCGTTGAGCTACCTTGGCGTCGGCTCTCAGCCGCCCAATCCCAGTTGGGGCCGGATGCTGAGCGAAAGCCAAAGCTATATATTCCTCACCCCCATCATCGCGGTTTGGCCCGGCTTGGCCATCGTGCTCTCGGTACTGGGCCTGAACCTGATCGGCGACGGTCTGCGCGATCTGGTCGATCCGCGCCTGGCGCGGCAAAGGTAGGCCGGCATGGCGCTGCTGTCGGTACGCGACTTGACGGTCGAATTGCAAACCAGCCGGGGCATGGCCGCCGCCGTCCGCGGTGTCTCGTTCGAACTGGAGAGGGGTGGAACCCTGGGCATTGTCGGTGAATCGGGTTGCGGAAAATCCATCACCGCCCTGTCGATTTTGGGATTGTTGCCCGATGGCGCCCGGACGGCGGGCCGGATTGAACTGGATGGCACGGATTTGTTGGGCCTGGACGAGGCTGCCCTGTGTCAAATCCGCGGCAACCGCATCGCCATGATATTTCAGGAACCCATGACATCCCTGAACCCGGTGCACCGCATCGGCCGGCAAATCGCCGAACCGCTGCGTCTGCATCGCGGGCTGCGCGGCGCGGGCGCCCGGCGGGAAGTCCTGCGCCTGCTGGATCGGGTCGGCCTGCCAGATCCGGCCCGGCGCATCGATGCCTACCCCCATCAACTTTCCGGCGGCCAGCGCCAGCGGGTGATGATTGCCATGGCCTTGAGCTGCGCGCCCGATATTCTGCTGGCCGACGAACCGACCACCGCCTTGGATGTCACCATTCAGGGTCAGATCCTGGATCTGATCAACGAACTGGTGGAAGATACCGGCATGGCGCTGATCCTGATCAGTCATGATCTGGGGGTGATTGGCGAGAGCGTGGACAATGTCGCCGTGATGTATGGCGGGGCGGTGGTGGAGCAGGGCGCCACCGCCAGTTTGTTTGCCAATCTGGTGCATCCCTACAGCCAGGGCCTGTTCGCGGCCGTACCCCGGCCGGGCGCGGCGCGGGGCGAACGTTTGCGGACAATTCCGGGCACCGTGCCGGAACTGGCCGATCTGCCGCCCGCCTGCACCTTCGCCGACCGCTGCGCCAAGGCGTCCGAAATCTGCTGGCGCCAGATACCCCTTATGGCGGCGGCCGGCCCGGGCCATGCGGTGGCCTGCCATCACCAGGAAGGGGCGGGCGATGACTGACACCGTCCTGCGCACCGAGGGCCTGAGCCGCCATTTCGTGCTGCCGCGCGAGTCACTGTTCCGGCCGGGGGAGACTGTTTATGCCCTCAACGGCGTCGATCTGAAGATCGAGGCCGGGCGCAGCCTGGGCGTGGTCGGGGAGTCGGGTTGCGGCAAGTCAACCCTGGCCCGCCTCTGCATGATGCTGGACAAACCGACCGCCGGGCGGGTTGAAATTCTCGGCCAAGATCTGACCAAACTGCCGCCGCGGGAGCTGCGCCGGGCCCGGGCGCAATTTCAGATGGTCTTCCAAGATCCCTATGGCTCGCTGGATCCACGCCATAAGGTGCGGCGGATTGTTGGCGAAACCCTGGATGCGCTGCCCCGGCCCGAAAGCGCGGCAAGCCGCGATGAAGCCATCGCCGGCGCCATGGACGCCGTCGGCCTGCGGGCCAGCGACTTGGATAAATATCCCCATGAATTTTCCGGCGGGCAACGTCAGCGGATCGCCATCGCCCGTGCCTTGGTGACCCGGCCCCGGTTGATCGTGGCGGACGAGCCGGTCTCGGCCTTGGATGTCTCCGTTCAGGCCCAGGTCTTGAACCTGATGCAGGACCTGCAGCGCGATTTTGGTATCACCTATATGCTGATCAGCCATGATTTGGGCGTGGTTGACTATGTCTGCGATGACGTCGCGGTGATGTACCTGGGCCGGGTCGTGGAATATGCCAGCCGGGCGCAATTGTTTGCCCAACCGGCCCATCCCTACACACAGGCATTGTTCGAGGCGGTGCCGCGGATCGGCGCGGGGCGGCGCAAGCGTGCCTTGCTGCAAGGGAATGTGGGCAGCCAGACCCGGCAAAGCGGCGGCTGTGCCTTTGCCGACCGCTGCTCAAAGGTACAATCACGTTGCTGGCTGGAAAGGCCGGAATTACGGAAAATCGACAACGGACATATGGTGTCTTGCCATTTTGCATGACAGAATAGCACCTAGTGCATTTTCAATGCGGCCGGAGAACAAAAAGCGGATGACCGAGGTTGTCACATTCGAGCAGGCCCGTCGTCGGCGCCACCCCAAGGCTGGCGGCCTGAACATCAGGGGAAAAGCCGAATTTTTCAATCGCCAGGAATTGCGCGAAATTTTGCAGTCCTATAGCCGTGGCGTCATCGCCGGCGACTGGCTGGATTATGCCGTGGACTGGAACGAGGCCGATGCGGTCTTTGCCATTTACGGCCAAGTATCGGCGGTGCCAATGTATTCCATTCTCAAACGCGGCAAACAGGCCCGCCGTCCGGCCGGGTATCAATTGCTGGGCCGCGGCGGCGTATTGAAATCCGATCGAACCCTGGCCGCGATTTTGAGAATGCTGGACAGCCGGCGCACGGCCTTGGTCAAACCCGACCGTTAAAGCAACCTGCGTTCCGAGGGACGCAACTGTTTTACGGCTCGATGACGAAATTCAACTTTCTGTTCACTTGTTGCTGGCAAAATGCTTCTCTCTCCAGGATGTCTGCGTTTTGTTTGCCCATGCCAGAAGTCGAGGAAGCTTTGCCGGCTCGCGAGAACAATGAAATAGAAAAAACTGAATCGACCGAAACTGGTGCGATAGACTAGGCTGTTTACGTCTGTTCCCCCGACGGCATCGTGCGATATTTCAATCAGCAATTTCTGGACTATACCGGCTTGCCCGAGGATGTCGCCTACATCGGCGCGCGGCGCGTTGATATCTTTAGGTATATCGCCGAACGAGGGGATTTGGGTGCGGACGATCCGCAAAAATTGATCGCGGAACGAATGCGCATCCTTGAACGTCATGGGTCATTTCGTTTTCAGCAAGAAACGCCCGGCGGGTTGATATTGGATGTCCGGCAACAAGTCTTGCCGGACGGCCAGCTCATCTCCACCTTTACGGACATTACCGCCGCCCGCCGTTTGGAAACCGCTGTGGCAACGATCGCCGATGCGGTCTCCCATTCCGTCGGCCAGGGATTTCTGAACACCCTGGCCAATGCCCTGTCCCGCGCTCTTGGCATGGAATGGGTCGTCATTGGCGTGCCCGATGAAGCGGAAGCCGGATACATGACAACCCTGGCGGCCAGCCAAAATGGGGTGGCGATCGAAAATCTAAAATATCCCTTGCCCGGAAGCCCCTGCGACAACGTCATGGGCCAATCGATCCGCGTATACCCGAGCAATGCTCGCCAGTTGTTTCCCGATAATAAAATTCTGACCGAACTAAAGATCGAAAGCTATGTCGGCGCGCCATTGTTCGATGCGGACGGCGCGGCCTTGGGCGTTCTGGCGGCGTTCGATACGAAACCGTTGCGGGACGCTCCCATCGCCGAGCCGGTATTGGAGATTTTTGCCTCGCGCGCGGCGGCGGAGCTGAACCGGCAGCGTACCGAGGAATTACAGCGCGCAACCGAGCGGCGGTTCCGGAATTTTGCCGAAATCGGCTCCGATTGGCTGTGGGAAATGGATGCCGACCTGCGTTTCAGTTGGGTCTCCGATAAAATCCAGGCTATCACCGGTCGGCCGCCGGCCTTTTATATCGGTAAAAATCGCGATGAATTGCTCGAAACCGATAACGATCCGGAGCTCTGGGCCCAGCACATGGCGGCGCTGCGGGCGCATGAACCGTTCAAGGATATACACATCCGGCAGATTTTTCCCGATGGCCGGACCCTTTGGATCAGCACCAGCGGCACGCCGATATTTGACGCGGGCGGCGCCTTTCAAGGCTATTTTGGCGCCAACACCGATATCACCGATCAAGTGGCCGCGCGCCAGGAGGCCCAATCCGCGAACCAGCGGCTGGCCATGGCAATAAGCAGTATCGGCGAACCGGTCGCGCTGTACGATGCCGACGACCGGCTGGTCATATGCAACGATGCCTATCGCGGAATACATCCCGCGTATGCCGAGAAACTGCAGCCTGGAATATCATTCGGCGACGTCCTCGCGATCTATTCCAACACCCTTGGCGACGAGGCCGCCCAATATATGGAAGACAGATTGCGGCGGCACCGCGAGGCCGGTTCACCCTTTGAACTGGCTCAACCCGATGGCCGCTGGTTTCAAGTCCAGGACCGGCGCCTGCCCGACGGCAGTACGATCATTCTTGCCCTGGACATCACGGAGCGAAAACGCGTCGAGGCCGAATTGCGGGACGCGAAAGAGCGGGCCGAGGACGCCAACCGCGCCAAAACACGATTTCTGGCCAGCGTCAGCCACGAATTGCGTACGCCGTTGAATGCCATCATCGGCTTTTCCGAGATCATCGGGTCCGAGATGTTTGGCGCCATCGAAAATCCAGCCTACGTGGAATACGGCAATGACATCCAGGTCAGCGGCCAGTTACTTCTGGGCCTGATCAGCGATATCCTGGATTTGAGCCAGATCGATGCCGAGGAAATCTCCCTGAAATAGAAGCCGGAGGTTCTGGCCGATCTGGTTAACGAATGCGTGCATCTTTTCCGGCGGCGGGCGGAAGAATCCGGAATTGATCTTTCGGTCGTTTTGTCGGACGCACCCGGTTCGATCCTGGTCGATGGCCGGCGGATCAAACAATTTCTGGTCAATTTGCTCGGTAATGCGCTGAAGTTCACGCCGGACAACGGTACGATCGTCATGCGGGCCAATTTGAACGACGAGGGCCGGCTGGTCCTGTCGGTTCGGGACAGTGGCATTGGCATGGCGGAAAAGGATATCGAACGGGCATTGCAGCCCTTCAGCCAACTGGATGCCGATATCAGCCTCGCCCAGGAAGGCGTCGGGCTGGGCCTGTCCATCGCCAGCCGCCTGACGGCGTTGCATGACGGCGAACTGCGGATAACCAGTAAACCGGGCGTGGGTACCTTGGCCCAGGTGCTTTTGCCGGCCAGCCGTATCGTCAAGGAACAGGACCCATTGCCGAGCCAAAGCGGCGCTTAGAGCATTTCCCTTTGTCCCATTCACCGCTAAACTTTCAGGACTTTTGGCGGATCATGAAGGCGGCGCCTTGCCGATGGGATTGAAATGCGGTTTTTCCTGATCGTTGTGTTCTTGCTCGCCCTTGTTGGTGCGCCGGTGGTCTTCGTGTTCGCCGCTCTTGAACCGCGCCCCGCCGTTGAAAAGGGCGCCACCGTGGAAAGCATGGATGCCGAGCTCGCCAAACGGGTTCTGAGCCGATTTAGCAAGGCATTTTCGACCACCGCCGGCCAGCCCGACATATCGCTATCCGAAGCCGAGATTGACAGCGTTATCCTGTTCGCGGCCCGGGCCCTGCCGGGGTTTCGAGCCCAGGTGAATGTCGCGCCAACGGCAATCAAGATGGCGGTGTCCGTACAGCCGCCGAGGCTGCCTGGTGACGGTTGGCTGAACCTTTCCTTGACCATCGCGCCCTCGGACACCGGCTTGAATATTACCGCCCTTCGGCTTGGCGGTATAGATTTGCCCCCGCGCTTTGTTGTTTGGCTTGCCACCTTCGCCATGAATACAGCCCTGGGCGATCATCTCGGCTCTCTGGCTTTCAACGGCATGGAACGTATTTCGGTGCGGGGCGAGCGCATTTCCATTGGCCTGAATATTTCCGCCGATACGCGCGAGGCCTTGTTCGCCCGCTCGAAGGCGCGCTTGCGCCAGGCATTATCTTTCGGCGATGCCGCCGAGGTCCGCGCCTACTACCTCGCCATGCATGAGGCGGCGGTGGCGGGCCGGCTGCCCAGCCGCGGCTCATTCATGCCCTATCTGCATTTCGCCTTTGACCGGGCCCGCCAACAAGCAGCGGCCGGAGACAGCGGCGAAGGGGCACGGGAAATTCGCTCCGCCTTCCTGGCGTTGGGTATTTATTGTGGCATCGGCCGATTAGAATTTTTGGCCGGCAAGGTGGTGCCGGATAACCTGCGGCGGGAAAAAAGCCGTTGCGGGACGACGACCCTGGGCGGCCGGGGCGATCTGCGCCAGCATTTTATTGTTTCCGCCGTGCTGAAAGTGGCTTCCGATTTCGGCATGGCCTTCATGATCGGCGAATTTAAGGAACTGCTCGATTCCAACAAGGGGGGCAGTGGCTTCAGCTTTGACGATATTGCCGCCGATCTCGCCGGCATACGGTTCGCCGCGACGTTGTCCACCGATCGGCCGGGCGCTCCCGTGCCGGCCCGCCTGCTCGACAGAATGAAGCAGGAAGGCCAGGTATTCCCCGATGTGGGCGGCTTGCCCTCGGGCATGACGGAGGATGAGTTCAAGCGCCGATTTGGCGCCGTCGATAGCGACGCCTACAGGGCGGTCATGGCCGAAATTGAAACGCGTGTCGATGGGCTGACGTTCCACGCGGCCAATTGATATTTGTCAGCCAAATTGAGATCAACTAAATCTCATGCTGGCCAAGGCGGGGGCGCGGCGCGGCTTGGTCTTGCGACGCCATCCTGGCCTCTGTTCCGGCGTTCGCGCGCGCCGCGGGCGCGAATTTCTTGATACAGTGGGCGGTACGGGGCATATGTTCCCTGCGCCAATCTTGGATCGATTGGCCTAACCTTTGATTTTATTCGGCCGCTCGCCGCGGCGCGGGGAAGAAGCCGTTGGCAATTTCGGTCAAGTCCATACGGGGCGACATATTTGGCGGCGTGACCGCCGCCGTCGTCGCGCTGCCGCTGGCCTTGGCCTTTGGCGTGGCCTCGGGCGTCGGCGCCATCGCGGGTCTGTACGGCGCCATCGCGGTGGGGTTTTTCGCCGCCGTGTTCGGCGGCACGCGCTCGCAAGTGTCGGGACCGACCGGGCCCATGACCGTTGTCATGGGCGCCATCGTGGCCGAACATGCGGGAAATCTGGGCGAGGCGTTCGCCATCGTCATCCTGGGCGGGCTCATGCAGATCGTCTTCGGCCTGCTCAAAATCGGCCGCTATGTCTCCTATACGCCCTACACCGTGGTGTCCGGTTTCATGTCCGGCATTGGCGTGATCATTATCATGATCCAGACCTTGCCCTTCGTCGGGATGGCCGCCGTATCGGGCGGACCCCTTGGCGTGATCAACGAATGGTTCGGCGCGGTTATCGCGATCAATCCCGATGCCTTGATTATCGCGGGCGGCTCCCTGGCCGTGATGATTTTCTGGCCGGGCCGCCTGAAAGCCATGCTGCCGCCGCCCCTGGCGGCGCTGTTTGTGGGCACCGTGCTGGGGCTGTTGGTTTTCCAAGGGGCGCCGGTCATTGGCGAGGTTCCGACCGGACTGCCGCTGCCGCATCTACCCGACATTGTCTTGGCGCGACTGCCTTCGTTGCTTCAACCGGCGCTTATTCTGGCGTTGCTTGGCTCCATCGACAGTTTGCTGACCTCGCTGGTGGCCGATACCATTACCCGGACCCGGCATAATTCGAACCGGGAGCTGATCGGCCAGGGCATCGGCAACATAGTCTCGGGCCTGATCGGCGGCCTGCCCGGCGCGGGCGCCACCATGCGTACCGTGGTCAACGTCCGCGCCGGCGGCCGGACGCCTTTGTCGGGCGCCCTGCATGCCTTGATCCTGCTGGCCCTGGTGCTGGGCCTGGGCCCCCTGGTGGAACAGGTGCCCCATGCGGTATTGGCCGGCATCTTGATGAAGATTGGCTGGGACATTATCGACTGGGGTTATATCAAGCGCTGCCACCGGGCGCCCCGGGACAAGGTGTTGGTGATGTTCGTGACCCTGGGCCTGACCGTGTTCGTGGATCTGATCACGGCCGTCGCCGTGGGTTTGATCCTGGCCGGGATGGTCACCGCGAGATGGATGGCACGGGAAGAAATGAAAGGTATCACCGCCGTCGCCAATCCCAAGGACGAGCATGACCTTGGCGCGGCGGAACGCGCGGCGCTGGAACCTCTGAACGGCCGTATCGGCCTGGTCATTCTGCGCGGCCGCTTCTCTTATGCCTCGGCCCGGGAACTTAACCGGCGGGTGGGCATGGCGTCCCTGGGCCACCAGGCGGTGATCTACGATTTCACGGAGGTGGCCCATATCGATACCTCCGCCGCCCTGGCCATCGAGGAACTGCTGGCCACGGCATCGGAAGCTGGCGCCGCCTGTTTTATCGCCGGGCTGTCGGGCACGGCGGAGACGACCTTGAGCTCCCTTGGCGTTCTGGCGCAAATCCCCGAAGGGCATATCGCGCCGACCCTGCTGGACGCCATCAACGCGGCCGCCGGACATTTGAGACTTAAACCGGCATCCCCCGGATAACTTTCAAAGTCTTGGCAAGCCGTGCCGCGGCTGATCGCTCCGGGTCATCATGGTCGATCCCCAGTCCGGCCGTGAAAGTTCGCGATCGGGCGCAACTCACATCCCGAAGCTCTACAGGTCTTCGCCGAACACGGCGGAGCCTTCAGGGTAGATCACATCCTCGGCGCGTTCGTACATCCATCGCACCTCCTCGCTGGTGAGGAAATCGCCCTCCGTGCCGCGCGCCGCCGCCAGCAACTCCGTCGCGACGATGCGCCGCACTTCGGAAGTCAGCGTATTGAGCCGGTGATAGGCCTCGGAGACGTTTCGTCCCAGCGTGGTGATGCCATGGCGCACCATGATCACCGCGTTGGTGTCCTGGATGAAGGCTTCGATCGGCCCGACATCCGCCTCCACGTCCAAATGGGAGGGCACCACGTGGGCGGGCTTTGCCATTACGTAGGGGTATTCCAGAGACACCGCCTTTATTTCATCGAGCCGGCCGGCGGCAAAATGAGCGATGGTCTCGTCGTGATGCACGTGGATCACGGCATTGATGTCGGGGCGCAGGCGCAGGATCTCCCGATTGAGCTTGTGGCCGACGCTGGTCTGGACGCTGCCGTGGAGCAGCCGCCCGCTCGGTATGTCGGTGATCACCACATGCTCGATCTCCATTTCCTCGAGTGAAACGCCGGCATGTTTGGCGTAGGCGACACCGTGCGGAAAGGCCGGGTGAGGCACTCGGATGGCAATGTTGCCGAGCGAGTTATGGATATAGCCACGGGCGACGACCATGCGGCCATATTTGATCAGGCGTTCGGCGACATCGGTTCGAAATTCGACCGGCGCCTCGGCCGGTTCGGCAACGGAACGGGCCGTCTGGCCGGCGGTTTCGTGGATTTTACTCATAAGATACCTCCCCCTTATCCGATTGCGCCCCCGCCGCCGCGCCATACGACCTCAAAACGGCGACATCATTTGTGGCTTCCGGCCCCCAGAGCCTGTGCTTTTTGGCTCCTTGACGTTGGAAGCGGAATCCAAGAGGTTTGATTTTACGACCTATCCAACGGGAAAATCCCATTCCTCGATCAATGAAGGGCGGAAAATGAATCTATCATGCGCTTAACCATCGGCAACAAGATATTCGCGATCGCGGCCTGCATGACATTGTTTGTCGCCGTCGCCGCAATTATATCACTTTATTTCGTTAGCAGCGTGAATGAGGAAATCAAACGCGTTGCCGAAGTATATATTCCCCTATCGGACATCATCGATGAAATCGAGGTGCGGGCTCTTGAGCAGAAAATTTTGCTCGAACGGGTGCCTCCGCGCCTCTATGCCGGCGATGGGGCCACCGAAATCAGCCAGTTGCGGCGCGATCTCAAGGATCGGAACCGTACTTTCCATCAAGAATTTCAAATGGGCCTCACATTGTTGCGGCAGGCGCAAAAGGGGGAGCAATTCGTCGATTTCAAGATCAAATTGGAGCGCGTGACGACGCAACTGGAACAAGTGATCGGCATTTCAAAAGAACTGGGGCGGCAGACAGAGGCGATATTGGATATGGCCGGCAGCCCCAGAGGTGACAAATTTGAGGGTTTATTGGCGTCCCGCCATAGACTTGACACGGAATTTGGCCGGCAAATCGCGGTCATAACGGAAGAAGTCCATGGTCTGACCAAGCAGGCGGCGGACAATGCGTCACGGGCGGAGACATGGGCCCTGCGCGCCAATATCACGGCCACGGCCGCGGCGGCTCTGCTCAGCCTGATCCTGGCCGGCTTTGTCTCCCGTGGGCTGGTGCGGCCGATCCATAAACTGGTTGCCGCGGCGAGGTTGGTGGAAAAGGGTGAACTGGACGTCACGCTTGAGATCAATTCCAGGGATGAAATCGGTGATCTAAGCCATGCCTTTGAAGAGATGACCGCCGAACTTCGCGTCAAGGCGCTGATCAAGGATGTCTTCGGCAAATACGTTGATCCCCGGGTCGTCGAAACCCTGACCAAGGGGGAACATGCCGGGCTGTCCGATGGCGAGCGCCAAGTCTATTCGGTATTTTTCTCGGATATCGCGGGATTTACGGGCATTTCGGAAATGCTGACTCCGAAAGCCCTGGTGACACTTATCAACGCCTATTTAACCGAGATGTCGCAACCCATTCATGACAGCAGCGGCGTTATCGACAAATATATTGGCGATGCCATCATGGCCTATTGGGGCCCGCCCTTCACGCCGGCGGAAGAACATGCGCGGGCGGCCTGTCAGACGGCGTTGAACCAACAGGCACGTCTTGTGGAATTTCGCAAAACAGTGGGCGAAATTACCGGTCTCCGCCGTGATTACCCCGAAATTTTCACGCGCATAGGCATCGCGACCGGCGATGTCCTGGTCGGCAGTGTCGGCTCCGAGCGAACCCGCAATTATACGGTGATTGGAGATACCGTTAACCTTGCGGCGCGCCTCGAAAGTTTGGGCAAGCACTACGGCACGGAAATACTGGTCAGCGAAACGACGTGGCAAGCGGTTCGGGAGATTTTTGAATTCCGGGAGATCGATACCATCGCCGTCGCGGGCAAAAGCGAGGCCGTGCGCATTTTCGAGCTGTTGGCGGTTCGCGGCGATATTGCCCCCAAGCATGCGGCGCGGCGGGATTGTTTTCAAGCGGCACTGCACCATTACCGGGCCGGTGCGTGGCCGGAGGCGCGCGGCGGTTTCGCCGAATGCCTGACACTGGATGCTAGCGACAGGGCCAGTCAGGTTATCCTGGAGCGCCTGAAAGCGCTGGAAGCCGCCCCCCTGACGGATTGGGACGGGGTCTGGCATTTCGCCCACAAATAGTCCTGCCTGGGCAGCGGATGGCCCGCGGTCCAGCGTTGGTTGAAAACGCTCTAAAATGCGTAGTGAAAGGACAATTCGAAACGGGTTTCATTGATGTCCTGGCTGTCTAAATCCGCCTTCTGTCTGGCATGGCTACCCGAAAGGCGCAGCGACGCGGCGTTCGTGACGGCATAGTGAATCTCTCCGTTGATCACGAATGCGACAATGTCGTTATCGACATCAATGGTATCGATGTCATCTCTGACGAAAGCGACATCGGCGTAAAGATTTGGCCGGAAAATATGCCTGTAGGATATGATCGCCTCCGTGCCAATGAGGCCCGGCGAGTTCAAAACACTGGTTTCCAGAAACAGCCGTTGCACCTTCACATGAACAGAGTTGGCATCATCGATCAGCCAGCGTAAATCCACGTGGCCAAGGAAGGTCTTGTAATCGCCGATGGCCGCGGAGTCGAACTGGCGTTTTAAATAGCCGGCCTCGATCTCCGCCCTAACCGGACCAAAAAGCCTGCGTGTTCCAAAGGCAATCGAGGCGCCATTCGAATTGCGGTCCTGTGACACGGCATCATTCGTGCCCTTATAGTCGATCTGGCTGGCCAGCAATTTCGCGTACCAATTTATGCCGCCAGCCCGGCGGCCGGTTTCGTTGACTAACGTGGTTTCGACCCGGTCGAGGTTCGACAGCAGAGAAAAGAAAGCGGTCTCGACACCGAATTTGGTGTCTATATCAACCCAACTGCCGGTAAAAATTGTATAAAGCGGTCCGACGGTATAGTCGGACCTCAAAATATAGGATTCGGTGACCACCGAAGTATTCGTGAAGCCATTATTTTGCCCGGCAAGGCTCGCCTCGACTTCATCTTCGTCAACTTCGTGGCGCGCGGCGATGTTGAAATCTTTGTTGAAATAGTATTGTCCCAGCAGCTAATAATCTATCTCCTTGGCCTTTTCAGCCTCGCTTTCCAGTGGTTTTTCGAAGATGACCTTTCCCGAGGCGGTAATAATGAAACTACCTATCTTGCCGGCCAGGTTCAACTTCAGCGTGCTGATCGAAACCGTATCGTCAATCGATTGAGCGTCCTGCAAAAGGTTGTTGGTTGAGCGGACGGTTTCCTGGAATTCGCCGTTGGCGCGAAACCAACCAAGGGCAATGCCGTCAACTTTCTAAAACCCGACCGGCGGCGCTTCGTGCGGGCTGACCGGAAGTTCCGCCAAGGCCACGCCTGATCCCATGGCGATGGTTAAAAACCAGATAATGGCGAGATGATAAAACGCGCGCATTCGCAAAGATCAACTTTCCGGTTTTGTAAAATTTGGGAGACAACGGCGACAATGGTCACGTAAATTATGCGGGAATAAATTCTTGTCAACCAGCGCAAAGTTTTCCGGCGACACC
>JAYGEB010000261.1:0-7490 GCA_046582595.1 Alphaproteobacteria bacterium
AGGAATTACTTACCAAGGCCTTATCCACGGGGCTAGAAAATCACATCGTGCTTTGGCGGACAAGGCGGGAAACACTGGTCTGGTTGGTGATCGCGATCATTCGAACGGGGACGGTCAGCCTGTGGCGTCTTGCCGGGCATACGCCACGCCGCGTCTGGCCACCGACGCCCTGGCCGATGGGTTTGGCGATATCCCGGTGCACGGCGTCGGTGATTGTCTTTCGCCCCGCAACCTGATGGCCGCCATCCACGGCGGACATATTATTGGCGCCGCCCTCTAGCGTGCTAGGCTGGGGCGACGGAACAACGGAGAGGAAACGGAGATGGGCAGACTGGATGGCAAGGTCGCGGTGATCACCGGCGCGGGCTCGGGCATTGCGCGGGCGGCGGCGCGCATTTTCACCCGCGAGGGGGCCCAGGTGGCGGTGGCGGAAATAGACCCTGAACTGGGCGCGGCCTCGGCCCTGGAGGCCGGCAACAACGCCATCTTCATCCCCACCGACGTGACGGACGAGGATAGCGTCGAGGCCCTGATGGACCAGACGGTGGCGCAATTCGGCGGCCTGCATATTCTGTTCAATTGCGCCGGCGGCTCGGTATTGGAAGACCGCAAGGTGACGGACGTGGACATGGCGGTCTGGGACCGGACCATTCCCCTGGATCTGAAGGGGCCGTTTCTGTGCAGCCGTCATGGTATCCCGAAGATTATTGCAAGCGGCGGCGGGACGGTGATCAACGTCTCTTCCGTCGTCGCCTTGCGCGGCAACCACCCGGCCCATGTCTATTCCGCCGCCAAGGGCGGCTTGATCTCGTTCACCCGCAGTCTGGCCGGCTCCTACTCCAACGACGGCGTCCGCGCCAACGTGATCTGCCCCGGTCTGGTCAAGACCGACCGGGTCAAGGCGCGTTATGTGGCGCGCCAACCGTCGGAAGAACGCAAGGGCACCGTCGGCACCTTCGAGAGCTATCCCTTCGGCGTGGGCGAGCCCGAAGATATCGCCAATATCGCGCTGTTCCTGGCCTCGGATGAATCGCGCATGGTCAACGGCGCCGTGATCCCGGCCGAGGGCGGCATTTCGGCCTATTAGGAGACACCGGCGCCGTTCCATCGGGAGCGGCGTCCGCCACATGACGGCCCATTCAAAATCCCTTGATTTCGAAGCCTTCCTTGCTTGAGGAGTACAGTCCGATGCACCGCTGGAGTAACCGCCGCCAACGTTTTCGCGCCATTCTAGAGGGGGGCAAGTGCGTCTACCCGGCCTCTGTTTACGATCCCATCTCGGCCCGGATCGCGGAAAATATCGGCTACGAGATGGGCATGTACGCCGGCTCCCTGGCCGCCCTCGCGGTGCTGGCCGCCCCCGACCTGATCCTGCTGACCCAGACCGAATACGCCCAGCAGGCCCACCGCATGGGCCGGTCCTCCGAATTGCCGCTGTTCGCCGATGCCGATCATGGCTACGGCAACGCCCTGAACGTCAAGCGCACGGTGGAGGAGCTGGAATTCGCCGGGCTGGCGGGATTGTCCATCGAAGACACTGATTTGCCGCAACCGTTCGGCGGCGGCGGCAAACCAACGCTACTGTCCATCGAGGAAGGGGTCGCCAAGATGCGCGCCGCCATCGAGGGCCGCACGGATCCCTCTCTGGTGATCGCGGGGCGCACCAGCGCCGCCCATCTGACCTCCCTCGACGATGCCATTGCCCGCGCCCAGGCCTACGAGGCGGCGGGGGTGGATGCCATATTCTTGGTCGGCGTGCCCAGCCGGGAGGCGCTGGAGACCATTGCCCCAAAGATCACGGTGCCCATATTGCTGGGCGGCGGGGCCAAGGATATGCGCGATCCGGCCTGGCTGGCCGGCCAAGGCGTGCGTTTCCTTTTGCGCGGCCACCAAACCTTCACCGCCTCGGTCCAGGCCGTTCACGACACCATGCGGTCCCTGCGCGATGGCGTGGAGCCGGAAGACGTGACCGGTTCGGCCTCGAGCGAGTTGATGGGCGTGCTAACCAGGGCGGAAGACTACGCCCGCCAGGGCAAGGACTGGCTTTAGCGGCGATCACCCATCGGCATCGCCGATGCCGGCCTGGGCCATCGTCGGAGCTATTTTTGGGAATGACCAATTCCCCACCGTGAAAGAGATTGAAGGGAAAGACCATGTCAAAACGCCTTGAAGGGCAATCGGCCCTGGTAACGGGGGCCGGCGCGGGCATCGGGAGGGCCATTGCCATCCGCCTGGCCAGCGAGGGCGCGCGGGTGCTGGTGGCCGATATTGATGAAGATACGGCGCGGGAAACCGTCCGCCTGATCGGCGAGGGGGCATCCGCCCAGCATGTGGATGTGACCCAGCGATCCTCCGTCGCGGCAATGGTGGCGGAGGCGGTGGCCCGGCACGGCCGCCTGGATGTCGCCGTCTCCAATGCGGGCATCATGGACCGCATGCCGTTTCTGGAAATGACCGACGAATTCTGGAACCGGGTGCTCGGTCTGAACCTCACCGGCGCCTTTATGTGCGGCCAGGAAGCCGCCCGCCAGATGGTGGCCCAGGGCGGTGGCGGCCGCATCGTTTTCGTGGCCTCCAACTCCGGGCAGTTCGGTGGCAGGGGCCGGGCCGCTTATGGGGCTTCAAAGGCCGGCCTGATGAATTTGACCCAAAGCATGGCGATCGAACTGGTGGAGCATGACATCCGCGTCAACGCCGTGGGCCCCGGTCCCACCAAGACCAGCGAGGCACAGGGCGAAATACCGCCGCCCAGCGTCATGGCGCGCATGCCCATGGCGCGGTTCGGCCGGCCCGAGGAAGTGGCCGCCGTCGCGGCCTTCCTGGCGGCGGAGGAAAGCAGCTTCGTCACCGGCCACACATACTTCGCCGATGGCGGCTACACCGTGGCCGGCATGATGGAAGGTTGATCCGTAACTCTGGCCTATTCGTTCCTTCGGGCTTAATTTACCGGTTCAAGGCATAGGATTTCCATATGACCGTCCCAACCGAGCAAAATGCCGTCCGCGCCGAACTGACCTTCATCGTGCGCCAGGACGAAAAGCCGTATTTTGAAAGCTCGGCCCTGACCGGCGGCCAGGCGAAAGTGTTCTTCGAGTCTGAAAACCTGCCGGTCACAATTCATGACATGCGCCCGCTGGCCAATGAACTGTCCGTCGATCGTCAGGGTTATGAGTTGCACCTCTAGAGCATGTTCTTTTTAAACATGCTCGGACTCTTAAGAAAAGAGCAATTGAACCAATCACTTGAGTCGCGAAGGCGACTCCTATTAATTGAAAATTGCGCTATTGATAGGCGCCCTTGATCTGCTCGTGACGGGCATGATCGCTGGGCGTTTCCTCCACCACTTCATAATATTCCAATGTCCCGGCCGCGGCGGCTTTGAAGCCGAGCTTTTCCAAGGCATCCCGCACCGTTTCGCCCCGCCCCTCGCTGGTGACGCCGTCGGGCCAGTGAAACCGGTAAAGCGTCGTGCTTTCGGGCATCATGAAATTCCCCATAATTCTACCCCAGCGCCAATCATAACCGATTGGGGTGAATTGGGGGAAATGTACTTGTTACGTGTCCCCCGATACATGGAGTATCCACCGTTTAACGATGTTCCGGAGGGACGACCACCGTGGGTCAACCCTTCAACAACCGGCGCACGGGGGCGGCGGCGGTGATTTTGCCTCTGCCCCGGTAGTCCTCGTGGTTCTGTTCAATATCGGCCAATTTGTAGAGATAATTGACCATCAGGCCGGCGGCGGCGTCCAGGCCGTTCGGGGAGGTATCCGCCAGCCAGTTGATCCGCTCCAGCCGCGCGCCGTTGGAGAGATGGAAATTCTGTACCGGGTCCAAGGCCCGCTTGCCGCGCTTCTCGTTCAACAAATAACGCGCCGCCAAGGGCTCCAACACCGGGCGGACGGCGGCAATGGCAAGCTCGTCCCGGTGCCAATCATCGCGGTCTAGAATGGCCCGCAGGGCGTCCCGCCCACTGCTGGTGCCGCCGGCCTCGGCCAGGGCCCCGTCCTGGCTCAATTCCCACGGCGCGACCTCGGTTTCAGCCAGCATATGCCGCAGCCAGGCGCGGAACCCCGGCAAGGGCGAAAGGGTCGCGAAGGTTTTCAGATTGGGCAATTCGGTGCGCAATTCATCAACCACCCGCTTGATCAGGAAATCGCCAAAACTGACTTGCGCCAGGCCGGCCTGGGCGTTGGAAATGGAATAGAAAATCGCACTGTCGGCTTTGTCCGGATCAGCTTCCGGGACGGCCAGGTCCAGCAGTTCCTGGACATTGTCCGCCATGCCGCTGACCAGGGCGACCCAGACAAAAATCAAGGGTTCATCGGGCATGCGGGGATGGAAGAAGGCGAAGCAACGGCGGTCGGGCGCCAGCCGGTTCTTCAGATCGTCCCAGGAGCGAATTTCGTGCACCGCCTCATAGGAAATTAGTTTTTCCAGTAACACGGCCGGAGAGGCCCAGGTGATGCGTTGCAAGTTCAAAAAGCCGATATCGAACCAAGAGGTCAGCAATTCGCGCAAATCATCGTTCAGGGGCCGCAATTCCGGCATCGTGGGCAGCAGCGCGATTATTTCGGCCCTCATATCAACTAAAAACTTAACACCTTGTGGTAACGCATTGAATTGGGTTAATAAAGCGACGCGCCGTGGTACGAGAGCGGCCCGCAGCTCCCGTTCCGCCCTGCCGCTATTTTCGCCAGGTTCCACCGCCTGCAGGGCGGCCATGGCCTGGTCCGCCCGGTCCCGGTCGATGCCATACTCCACCGCCAGCAGAAGTAGAAAACGGCCGCGCGCCCCAGGCCCCAGATGCAAATAAATATGGCCAAGATCGGCCGCCCTGGACCGGGCCGAGACCTCGCCGCCGCGCCGGTCCAGGCAGTCTTCGATCCGCTGCTTCAATTTATCGACGCCGGATTCGTTTAGCTCCGCGTTGGCTGCATCCCCCTCCGAAGGGCCAAACAAGGCCCGGCACAGCGGCGCGAGGGTGCGGTCAAAAAAGCTTTCTCCATACAGCATCATAAAACCATCACTTTATCTAAACAGAGCATGACATGGGAAGCCTTACCAATTTGTTCAACGAGTCAAATTGTCTCAAACGCGCAGCTTCGCCAAGACCGCCGGCAACGCGGGCGCCAGATCCTCGGCTATCAATCCCGGCCCGAAATGCCGGGCGGTTTCGCCATGCAGCCAGCACCCCGCCGCCGCCGCCTCGAACGCCGGCACGCCCTGGGCCAAGAGACCCGTGCAAAACCCCGCCAAAACATCGCCCGCGCCCGCCGTCGCCAACTCGGGCGGTGCATTGGTGTTGATCACGGCCCGGCCGTCGGGCGCGGCGATCACCGTGTCGGGGCCTTTCAACAGCACCACGGCGCCGCTTTCCACGGCCGCCAACCGCGTCCGTTGCAATTTATCGCCCCGGCCCTCGAACAAGCGGCCGAATTCGCCCTCATGGGGGGTCAGAATGCAATTTTGGTGCAATTTACGGAACAAACCCTTGCGCGCCCGGGCGAACGCGGTGATGGCGTCGGCGTCGAGCACGACCGCCTTTTTCAAAACCAACGCCGCCAAGACGTTTTCCCGTAGCAGCTTGTTGACGCCGGCGCCGGGGCCTAGGCAGACGGCATTGCGCCGCCGATCCGACAGCAAGCGGCGGAAATCCCCGCCGTCGCGCCAGGGATCGATCATCGCCGCCGTCAGATGGGCGGCATTTTCCGCCACCGCGCTGGTTGGCGATGCCACGGTCACCAGGCCCGCGCCAACACGCAGGGCGGCGCCCGCCGCCAGCCGGGCGGCGCCGCTCCTGCCCGCCCCACCGCTCAGCACCACCGCGTGGCCCCGGCCGTATTTTTGGCCCATCGGCGATAACGGCGGCCAGGACGGCAGCCAAAGGGACGGGTGGTTGATATGGGTGCGTGGCTTGACCTCCGCCAGCACGGCCTCGGGGATGCCGATATCCACCACCCGCAATTCCCCGCACAGGCCCCGTCCCGGATAGAGCAAGTGGCCGCTTTTGGGCCGGAAAAAGGTCACGGTCATGGCGGCCTGGGGGGCATGGCCGAGGATCCGGCCGCTATCGCCGTGCACGCCCGACGGCATGTCGACGGCGACGATGGGCAGCCCGCGTCCCGCCGCGGCCCGCAAAATGGCACGGGCCGGGCCCGAGACATTGCGTGACAGGCCGGCGCCGAACAGGGCATCGACGACCAGGGCCGCACCATCCAGAACCGCCTCATCCAGGGGCGCGGCCCGGCCCCGCCAGCGCTTCGCCATGCTGGCGGCAGCACCCCGCAGTTTGGCTTTTTCGCCCAGCAAGGCCAGCTTCACCTTGGCGCCGGCCTGCTTGAGATGCCGGGCGATAACAAAGCCGTCGCCGCCGTTGTTGCCCGGTCCGCACAGGATGGCGGTGGGCCGCACCCCGAACCGGCCCACGATCGCCCTCGCCACCTCGGCACCGGCCGCTTCCATCAGGGTTTCGCCACTGATACCCAGCTTCATGGTGGCACGGTCGGCGCCATACATCTGTTCGACCGAAAGCACTTCGGTCATGGCGGTTACAGGCCGGGCTCCCGGTCCAGGGGCCGGGCCGCCTCGAACGCTTTCGCGGCCCGCAGCACCAGGTCCTCGCGAAAATTATCGGCGACGATTTGCAGGCCCACCGGCAAGCCGTCCTGGGTAAAGCCGCAGGGAATGGAGCAAGCCGGCTGCTGGCCGAGATTGAAGGGATAGGAAAACGGCGTCCAGTCGGTCCAATAGGTATCGTCCGGCGCGCTGCCGGGGGGCTGCAACCGGCCGACATCGAAGGCCGGCACCGCCAGGCTGGGGGTCAGCAGCAAATCGAAATCCCGGAAGAAGTCGCGCAACCGTAATTGCAGGGCGGTCCGCCCTTCCATGGCGCGCATGTAGTCCAGGATCGAAAGCTCTTGACCCTCGGCCACGATCTGGGCCAATTCCGGCTCCAGCTTGGCCTTGTCCTCCTCGGAATAATGCGCGAAGGCGCCGGCGGCGCCGGCCCACCAATGAGCCTTGAATATCGCCTTCGGGTTTTCAAAACCGGGGTCCTGACGCACCACGGATGCGCCCAGATCCGTGAAGGCCCCCACCGCCTCGGCGACGATGGCGGCGACTTCGCCATCCACCTTTGCGTATCCCAGATCCGGGCTGAAGGCGACCTTCAAGCCGGCGATGCCATCGTCCAGACCTTGGCTGAAATCGATGCCCTGGTACGGCAGGGCGGTGTGATCCCGGCGGTCGGGCTCGGACAAAACGTTCAGCATCAAGGCGGCGTCCGCGACCGTGCGGGTCATGGGTCCGACGTGGGAGAGCGTCCGCATGGCGCTTTCGGGATAGACCGGCACCCGGCCGAAATTAGCCTTGATGCCAAAGACCCCGGTGAACCCGGCGGGGATGCGGATCGAACCGCCGCCGTCCGAGCCAACCGCCAGCGGCCCCATTTTGGCGGCCAGCGCGGCAGCCGCGCCGCCCGACGAGCC